>JBCKPE010000024.1:0-23425 GCA_038901875.1 Burkholderiaceae bacterium | reverse complement strand
CGGTTACGTGCCGAGGACGCTCAGTGGCGACGGTGACCCGGTGGACGTGCTCGTCATCACGCCTGTGCCGCTGATTCCGGGTGTCGTCGTGACCTGCCGGCCGCTTGGCATCCTGAAGATGCGCGACGAGGCGGGCGAGGACAGCAAGGTGCTGGCAGTGCCGATCGACAAGATCCTGTCGATCTATACGCATTGGAAGAAGCCCGAAGACCTGAACCCGCTGCGCCTGAAAACCATCGCGCATTTTTTCCAGCACTACAAGGACCTGGAGCCGGACAAGTGGGTGAAGGTTCTCGGCTGGGAAGGTCCGGACGCCGCCGGCAAGGAGATTCTGGACGCGGTCGAAGCTTACAAGCGGCGCGCCAGCGCCAAGGCCGGAACTGGCAGCGCCGGCTGAGTCGCCGCAGCGTCGCGCCTGCGCAGCTGCGCAGCAAAGGCGACTCAAACTCAGGCCTGCACGGTGCAGCTTCGCAGGCACTTGCGTTCCGGCCTGAGACCAATCAACGCATGAAATGCAGGTCACGAAAGCGTGACCGCTGCTCCGACACGGCGCCGGCAATCTCGGCCAGGGGTCGGGATTCGTTCAGCGCCGCCGCGATATGACCGGCAAGTTCGGGCATGTCTTGCGGACCCATGCCCCAGCGCACGATTTCGGGCGTGCCCAGGCGCAGGCCGTTCAGGTCGCCTGGAATTTCTTCGACCGGCAGGCGGATGCCGCAACTCAGGATGTTCGCGCCGCGCAGGCGTTTGGCCGCCGTCTGTCCGCCGCCAAACGAATTGGCCTCGATCGCGAACTGGTGGGAACGGGTCATGCCGCGGTCACGGGCAAACACCGGGATATCCAGCAGACGCAGCGCCTCGGCCAGCGCGGCGGCTGTCTCCACCATGGCTTTCGCATAGGGCTGGCCAAAGCTTTTCCAGTCGAGCAGGGTCATGGCCAGCGCGGCGGTCCTGCCGGCGTCGAAATTGGCGGTAAGTCCGGGGTAGGCGATGGCCTCGATGCGCTGCGCCAGCTCGGCGTCGTTGCTCAGGATCAGCCCGCCGGCGGATCCGCCCAGGCTCTTGTAGGTGCTCATGGTCATCACATGCGCGCCTTCCTGCAGAGGTTGCTGCCAGGCCCGTCCGGCAATCACGCCGCACAGGTGCGCGGCGTCAAACATGACCCAGGCGCCAACCTCGTCGGCAATCTCGCGGATCTGGGCGACCGGATGGGAAAACAAATTGAGGCTGCCGCCGACGGTGATCAATTTCGGCCGCTCGGTTCTGACCAGACGCCGCAGCGCATCCACGTCGATGGTGTAGCCGCGCGCGTCGACCGGCGCCGCCAGCGTCTTCACGCCATACAGCCCGGCCGCACCGTCACGCTGGTGCGTGACATGGCCGCCAATCGAGGGTGGTGGCGCCACGATGCTCTCGCCTGGTCGGGCGCAGGCCATGAAGACAAAGAGATTGGCCAGCGCACCCGAGGGAACCCGCACCTCGACGTAGCGCGCATCGAATACTTCGGCGGCGAGCTGCGCCGCCATGACTTCGATTCTCTCAATCGCCTCCAGCCCCATTTCGTACTTGTCGCCGGGATAGCCCAGTGAGGGCCGCGAGCCGAGACGACGCGCCAGCAGCGCCTCGGCGCGTGGATTCATGACGTTGGTGGCAGGGTTCAGATTGATGCAGTCGCGCTCGTGGATGTCCTGATTTTTCTGCACCAGGGCCAGCAGTTCAGCTTCGTTGCCGGCGCAGTCCAGCGCAGCAAAACGTCGCGCCAGCGTCTGGACATGCAGATCGACTGCCGCGGGTAGCCAGGGGCGCGGTTGCAACAGGGTCATGAGAATCCGGCTGGCCTGAGCCTGCCTATTCCTTCATGGCAAGAATCGCCATGGTGATGCGTGACACGCAGGTGAGTTCGCCGGCGTCGTTGCTGAGTTCGATCTGCCAGACATGGGTGCTGCGACCCATGTGCAGGGGACGCGTGATGCCGGTCACCCAGCCCGAGGTCGCGCCCCGGACATGGTTGGCATTGATGTCAAGTCCGACGGCTCGAAAGCCCGGCGGGCAGGAGTAGTTGGCGCCGCACGAACCGATGGTTTCAGCCAGCACGACAGCGACGCCGCCATGCAACAGGCCGTAGGGCTGGCGGGTGCGTTGGTCGACCGGGACGCGGGCCCGGATGAAATCGTCGCCCACCTCAAGAAACTCCAGTCCCAGATGACTGGTTGCCGTGGCTTCGTGGGTGGCGGCAAGAATCTCGACCGAGATCGGCTTTTTCCAGACAGGCATGGCTTGACAGGTTGGCGGGTGCTTGGATTTTTCTGCAGGGATGCCCGCAGCACTATATCGGCTTCGGCAGAGAGTAGGGTCGGGTGCGCTAATCTTGCGGCCATGCAAGAACAATTTCGTTTGCCGCCCCGGGTTCCGCAGATCCGGCTGTACCAGGACTGGTTGCACCGGAACCGCGGACTGCAATTCGACAGCTACGACGCGCTGTGGCAGTGGTCGGTCAACGACCTTGACGGGTTTTGGCAAAGCATCTGGGATTACTTCCAACTGCAGTCGCCAACACCGCACCGCGCCGTGCTCGGGCTGGATCGGATGCCGGGTGCGCAGTGGTTTCCCGGCGCGCAGTTCAACTACGCGCGGCAGGTGCTGCGCCACGTTGGTGCGGCAGCGGCTGCGGGTTTTCCGGCCATCGTCAGCCGCAATGAAAAGGGCTTGCAACGCGAGCTTGGCTGGCTCGAGCTGCGGCGCCAGGTTGCCTCGCTGGCGCAACATCTGCGCTCGCACGGGGTGTCGCCCGGGGACCGGGTTGCGGCCTACCTGCCCAATGTGCCCGAGGCGATGATCGCCTTCCTGGCCGTCGCCAGCATTGGCGCGGTCTGGAGCATCTGCGCTCCCGACATGGGGACGCCTGCCGTGCTGGACCGGTTCCGGCAGATCGAGCCGGTGGCGCTGATTGCCTGCGACGGCGTGAGCTACGGCGGTCGCGACCATGACCGGGTTGGCGTCGTGCGTGAACTTTGTGCCGCCCTGCCTTCGCTGCGCAACCTGCTGTTGCTGAACAACTTGCTTGGAGCGGCGCAGTTTGCCGACGCGCTGGCGTCGCTACCGAACGCCAGCGACCTTGCGCTGGCTTGCGCCAGTAACGAGGCCGCGACGCGAGATTTCGAGCCGATCTGGCTGCCGTTCGACCACCCGCTGTGGATTGTTTATTCCAGTGGCACCACCGGACTGCCCAAACCGATCGTGCACGGACATGGCGGCACGGTGATCGTGGCCCTGGCGCTCAAGACACTGCACAACGACATCGGCTGCAGCTACGCGCCCAATACCTGGGGTGAGCGTTTCCACTGGTACAGCTCGACCGGCTGGGTGATGTGGAACGCGCAAATGAGCGGCCTGCTCAACGGCACCACCTGCTGCATTTTTGATGGCAACCCTGGAGGCCAGCGCGATCGCCCCGACTGGACCACCCTGTGGCGTTTTGCCGCCGATATGCGGGTGACTTTCTTTGGCGCCAGCGCCGCCTTCTTTGCCAACTGCATGAAGGCGGGCATCGACATTTCAGCTTGTGGCGATCTGCGCCGGGTGCGTGCCTTGGGCACGACCGGCTCGCCGTTGAGCGAAGAGGTGCAGCGCTGGGGAGACGCCCAATTTGCCCGGATTCGCGCCGAAACATCAGACGGTGGCAGGGACACGGCAGACGGTCAGAGCAATATCTGGTGGTGCAACATCTCGGGCGGGACCGACTTTGCCGGCGCCTTTATCGGTGGCAACCGCGAACTGCCGCAGACCCCAGGCGAAATGCAATGCCGCCTGTTGGGTTGCGCGGTGTACGCCTGGAACGAGCAGGGACAGGAGGTGGTCGACGAAGTGGGTGAACTCGTTTGCACCCGGCCCATGCCGTCGATGCCGCTGTATTTCTGGGGCGACAAGGGAAACGCGCGCTACCTGTCGAGTTACTTCGACATGTACCCCGGCGTCTGGCGCCATGGCGACTGGCTGCGGATCACACCGCGGGGCGGTTGCATCATTTATGGACGCAGTGACGCGACCATCAACCGGCACGGGCTGCGCATGGGAACCAGTGAGCTGTACAGCGCGGTCGAAGCGCTGCCCGAGGTGCTTGATTCGCTGGTGGTGGACCTGGAATACCTCGGGCGCGAGAGTTACATGCCGCTGTTTGTCGTGCTGCGGCCGGGCCTGACGCTGAACGAGGAGTTGCGCCAGCGCATCCATGGCGCGATTCGAGTCGCGCTGTCGCCACGTTTCCTACCGAACGAGACGCTGCAGGTGAGCGAGATACCACGCACCTTGAGCGGCAAGAAGCAGGAACTTCCGATCAAGAAACTGTTGCTTGGGCAGCCGCTGGAAAAGGTGCTGAACCGGGACGCCATGGCGAATCCGCAGTGCCTCGATTGGTACGTCGAGTTCGCCCGGGAATACGCCGGGCGCAGAGCAGCCCCGGGCGCCGCATCTGGCAGTCTCATAGCTAGTCGCTCTCAATAGACAGGAACTGCGGTGATGGCATCATCACGCCAAGGAGGCCGGGTAGGCGACGCCGCTCATGTCCCCCGGAACGGGCTACGCCCGTTCCTCCTCCTCTACTTCGCTGCGCCGCCTACCCAGCCTCCTGGGCAGCGCGCGTCGGTGCCGCACCGCACGCCCACCACGCTTGCAGGATCAGGCCGGTGTGGCGCTCAGCGCAGCGAAATAGAGGGGGAGGCCGAAGGCCGGAGGACATTCGCGGAGCTGAGTGCCGCGCCGGCCTGAGCCGCCGTAGCACTGCGCCTAGAAAGTAGCGCAGCGTAGGCGGCTCACCTCAGGCCTTCACTGTGCAGCTTCAAAGGCGCCACGTTACGGCCTGATCCCGCCCACATCGTGCCGCGTCTCTGACTACGGCGTTGCTGGCGCGGTCGAACTGATTGAGCTGGACTTCGGATCGGGCAGCATCAGCACGAACAATGCGGTGCAGGCGGCAATGCCGGCCATGGCGACCAGCAGGGTGGAAAAACCGCTTGCCTTGACCACCGGCCCGAGCAGGTAGACGGCCAGTGAACTGATGCCAAATGAAACGGCCATGCGCATGCCGCTGACGCGTGAGCGCAGCCGGTCATCGACGAAGCGCACGACCATGGCCTCGGTGAACGGGATCGCGCCAAACACCATCACCATGAAGCCGGTCAGGAAGGCAAACAGCAGCCAGCCCTGCGCCTGCGCGGCGAGCAGGAACATCGGGATCTGCGCCAGCACGATCACCAGGTAAAGCCGCTTCATGGGAAAACGGTCGATCAGATTGCCGACGATCACCTGGGTAAACGACGCGATGGTGTACATCACCGCCAGCAGCGTGCCGAGCTGGGCCGGATCTTCGATGATCCCGATGAAACGCTCGCGCAGCAACTGAGCGTTGCCGTTGGTGGTGAAGTTGAACAGCAGGCTGGAGGAAATGGCGGCAAAAGTCATCACCAGGAACAACCTGGCCAGGGCGGAAGGATCGAGCGGCTGCGTCGCCTTGCGCGTGCTGCGCGCCGGAGCCTCGGTTTCTGCCGGCGCCGTCCAGGCAAACGCCAAGGCGCAGGCCAGGCAGACCAGCCCCGGAACCACGAAAGCGGCGCGCCAGCCCACGTACTTGACCAGCAGCCCGGTGACGATGGCAGCGACAGCGATGCCGAGGTTCCCCGCCAGGCCGTTCACGCCAATGGTCCAGCCTGGCCGCGTCGCCCGGCTCAACAGCATGGGGATGCCCACCGGGTGATAGATCGATGAGAACGCTCCCATCAGTGTCAGTGCGGCGGCCATCTGCCAGGCGTTCCGCGCCAGGGCGCAGACCATGGCGGAGAGTCCCATTCCGGCAAAAAATATGATCATCATCTTGCGCCGGCCCCAGAGGTCGCCCAGGCGTCCGGCAGGCACCGAGCCGATGCCAAACAGCAGGAAGGCGCCGACGCCGTAGGGCATCAGGTCCTCCCAGCGGTCAAAGCCGAAGTCCGCCGCGATGCTGGTCACCGCCGTGGCAAAGATCAACAGGAACATGTGGTCCAGGGCATGCCCGGCGTTAAGCAGCAGGGTAGTCGAGCGATTCATGGGGTTCATGATGAATGGCGTTTGCGTCAGGTGACTGGACAAGGATGAGGACCAAGTAGGCCGTAGTCTAGTGGCGCTCCGAAGCAGCGGCGCCGCATCACGTCAGTCAGGGCAGTTGCGCCAGGAACTGCGTGATCAGCGTTGCGGTCAACTCGGGCTGATCGCGCTGCGGCGAGTGGCCGCACCGATCAAGCAGATGCCGTGTGATCGCTGCGCGAGTCGGCAGGATCTGCTTGATCTGCTCCTCTGTTCCGTAGGCGTCTTCCTTCCCCTGCAGGGCCAGCAGCGGACAGGTGATGTCACGGCATTCGCGCCGGATATCGAAATCGTGAAAGGCGGGATTGAGCCAGGCGTCGTTCCAGCCCCAGAAGGCGCCATCAACGTCGGCATGATGCGGCGCCAGGCGCGCGCGCAGGTCGCCATGAAGATAGGCCTGCCTGGCCTGCTCGATCGCGTCGATGGAGCGCTGCTCGACCATCACGTGCGGCGCGATGACGACGGCTCCCGTGCAAGGGTATCGGCTGGCATAGAGCAGGGCAATTGTTGCGCCATCCGAATGTCCCAGCAGCAGTGGCTGCTCGATGTCCAGCGCCGATAGCAGGGCGGGCAGGACCTGCCAAGCCTGCTCGTGCATGTAGTCGGGGCGCCAGTGGCCTCGTGGATCCGGACAGCCATCGGAGGCACCGTAGCCCAGGCGCGAAAACAGGATCACCTCACGACCGCACTGTCGCCCGAGTTGTCGCGGCCAGTCGCGCCATGCCGACACCGAGCCCAGCCCTTCATGCAGGAACAACAGCGCTTGCCGTTGCGGCGCTTGCGCTGGCGCCGGACAGCGCCGGACTTCGAGGCGCACACCATCGACCTCAATCCGTTCGTGCGCTTCTTGCTGGCTCACGGCAGCATCTTATCGGGACGTTATGCTTGGGGCCGCCGGGTTGGCCTGCCGACCCAGGCCCAACCCATGCAACTGCTGCTCAACTCTTTCTGGCGTGCCACGCTCTATTGCCTGCACCCGCGGGTCATCGCCCTGTCGTTTCTACCGTTGCTGCTGACCGTCGCCCTGGCGCTTGGACTGGGTTACTTCTATTGGGACGCCGCGCTGCAATGGGTGCGAACCGCGCTCGACTCCTTTGCGCTGGCGCAGACGCTCTGGTCTTGGCTGGAAGCGGTCGGGCTTGGCAGCCTGAAGACGGTCGCCGCGCCTCTGGTGGTAATTTTCGCCGTGACGCCGCTGCTCGTGGTGCTGTCCCTGCTGGCCGTTGCCCTCCTGATGACGCCGGCCATCGTCTCGCTGGTGGCCGAGCGGCGTTTCCCGACCCTGGAGCGCAAACGCGGCGGTTCCGCGCTGATGGGCCTGTTCTGGTCCCTGGGCGCGATTCTTCTGGCGATCGTGGCCCTGGTCGTATCGATTCCGCTCTGGTTGATCCCCCCCTTGATCCTGATCCTGCCGCCACTGATCTGGGGCTGGCTGACCTACCGCGTGATGGCCTATGACGTGTTGGCCGAACATGCCAGCGCCGAGGAGCGGAGCGAAATTTTTCGACGGCACCGCGGCCGGCTGCTTGGCATCGGGGTGGTGACCGGCTATCTGGGCGCGGCGCCGGGACTGCTCTGGGCCTCTGGGGCGATTTTTGCCACCGCCTTTGTCTTCCTTGTTCCGCTGGCGATCTGGATCTACACCATGGTGTTCGCCTTTGCCTCGCTCTGGTTCGCGCATTTCGCCCTGACCGCCTTGGAACAGTTGCGCGGCGAGGCGCCGCCCGGGCCGGGCCGCGTTCTCGATCCGTTGGCACCCGCATTCTTGTCCCACGATGGAACCGGCGACTTCTCCAAGCTGCCCTGAAACCACGCAGCCGCAGCGCTGCGGACTGATCGTTGTCGGTGACGAAATCCTCTCCGGAAAACGCGCCGACAGGCATCTGGCCAAGGTCATCGAAATCCTGGCGGCACGCGGGTTGCAACTGGCCTGGGCCGAGTATGTTGGGGACGTGCCCGAGCGCATCACGAGCACATTGGTTCGCGCCTTTGACGGGCCGGATCTGGTGTTCTGCACGGGCGGCATCGGCGCCACGCCGGACGACCACACCCGGCAGTGCGCGGCGCTTGCGCTCGGCGTCGCGCTGGAACTGCATGTCGAGGCCGAGCGCCTGATTCGCGAACGGATGCGGGAACTTGCGCGCGAGCAGGGCTTGGCCTTTGAGCCGGACCGGCCCGACAACTTGCACCGTCTCAACATGGGCGTGTTCCCGCTTGGGGCGCAAATCATTCCGAATCCCTTCAACAAGATTCCCGGTTTCAGTTGTGCCCGGCGGGGCGGCCTCGCGCGGGTTCACTTTGTGCCGGGCTTTCCGGTCATGGCCTGGCCCATGATCGAGTGGGTTCTCGATACGCAGTACCGCCATCTGTTCCAGCGCGATCGGCTGGTGGAGATGTCGGTGATCGTGTACGGCGGCATGGAGGCGACCTTGACGCCACTGATGCAGGACATCGAGTCGCGGCACCCCGGAATCCGGGTCTTCAGCCTGCCCAGCGTCGATCACCCCGAGCACGGTCGCCATATCGAACTTGGGGTCAAGGGAGCACCCTCAGGCGTGCTGGTGGCGTTTGCCGACTTGAGGGCGGGACTGCACCAGTTTGAAGTGAAACTTGGCCCTGAACTGGTGCGTTAGCGGCTTGCTGCACCCGGTCGGTGCGCCGCACCATCATGTTCTAATTGAGCCTTCCCCAGGGTTCGATTCAGTAGGCATGGCATGGATTCTGCTTACCTAGACTCGTAGCTATTTCCTTTATCAATCCAGCAGGAGAAATTGATGGCCAAGACCGTCGCAGACGTGATGAAGATGTTGAAGGACGATGAAGTCAAGTTTGTTGATCTCAGGTTCAGCGACACGCGAGGCAAGGAACAACACGTGACGGTGCCGGTTTCGCACTTTGGTGAAGACAAGTTCAGCGACGGTCACGCATTTGACGGTTCCTCGATTGCCGGCTGGAAGGGCATCGAGGCGTCCGACATGCTGCTGATGCCCGATCCGGGCACAGCCAACATCGATCCGTTCTACGAGGAGACCACGCTGTTTCTGACCTGCGACGTGCTTGAGCCGGGGGACGGCAAGGCCTACGACCGCGACCCGCGCTCGATTGCGAAACGGGCCGAAGCCTATCTGAAGGCATCCGGACTGGGTGACACGGCCTACTTTGGACCGGAGCCCGAGTTCTTCATTTTTGACGACGTGCGCTGGGGTCAGGACATGTCGGGCTGCTTTGTCAAGATCGACGAGCAGGAAGCGCCATGGAATTCGGCCAAGGAAATGGAAGGCGGCAACAAGGGGCACCGGCCGACGGTCAAGGGCGGGTACTTCCCCGTGCCCCCGGTGGACAGCATGCAGGACATCCGCGCCGAGATGTCGCTCATCCTCGAGACTCTGGGTGTTCCGGTCGAGGTGTTCCACCATGAGGTCGGTGGCGCTGGCCAGAATGAGATCGGCACCCGGTTCAGCACCCTGGTCCAGCGCGCCGACTGGACGCAAATTCTCAAGTACGTGGTGTGGAATGTGGCGCACGCCTATGGCAAGACAGCGACCTTCATGGCCAAGCCCATCGTCGGCGACAACGGTTCGGGCATGCACGTGCACCAGTCGGTCTGGAAGGGCGACAAGAACCTGTTTGCCGGTGACGGCTACGCCGGCCTGAGTGACTTTGCCCTCTATTACATCGGCGGCATCATCAAGCATGCGCGAGCGCTCAATGCCATCACGAACCCCGGGACGAACAGCTACAAGCGCCTGGTTCCCGGTTTCGAGGCGCCTGTCAAGCTGGCCTATTCGGCGCGCAATCGCTCGGCCTCGGTGCGCATCCCCTACGTGTCCAGTCCCAAGGGGCGCCGTATCGAGGTGCGTTTTCCGGACCCGACCACCAACCCCTACCTGTGCTTTGCGGCGCTGCTGATGGCCGGCCTCGATGGCGTGGAGAACAAGATCCACCCGGGCGAGGCCGCCAGCAAGGACCTTTACCATCTGCCGCCCGAGGAGGACGCGAAAGTGCCGACGGTCTGTCACAGCCTCGATCAGGCGCTGGACTACCTGGACAAGGGCCGCGCCTTCCTGACCAAAGGCGGCGTCTTTACCGACTCCATGCTCGACGCCTACATCGAACTGAAGATGCAGGAGGTCACACGCTACCGCATGACCACCCATCCGATCGAGTTCGATATGTACTACTCGCTGTAGGGATGCTCTGCATGACTCGCGCCGCGCGCGACGCGAGTTTTGTGATTCATTCGTCTTGCGCCATACTTGGCACTCCCTCCGCAGTTTCGCGGAGGCTCCGGTGCCCATGAAGTACTTTTTTGCCCTGATCCTGGTCTGTCTAGCGAGTTCGCAGGCGGCGCTTGCCCAAGACAAGATCTTCCGTTGCGGCAACGAATACATCAACAACGCGAAGGAGGCCGAGGCGCGCGGCTGCAAACTGATCGACGGTGGCAACATCACCATCATTTCGGCACCCAAAACGGCGGCCAACGGTAGTCCGCAGGGGCGCTCGGCCGCAGCGAGCGCGCCGGGGCAGCGGGTCGTCTCGGCCGAACAGCGCTCGCGCGATTCGGACGCCCGCCAAATTCTGGAAGCCGAACTGCGCAAGATCGAAGCCCGGCAGGCTGAACTGCTCAAGGAATACAACAACGGTGAGCCGGAGAAGCAGGGCGTCGAAGCGCGCAACCATCAGAAGTACCTGGACCGGGTTGCCGAGCTGAAGGCGAGCATCGCCCGCAACGAAAGTGACATCGCCGGTGTTCGCCGCGAGTTGACCCGCTTGCCTGCGTCAAGATAGCCGGCTTGAACCGTCCCGCCGCGCAGCGCAACCGTTTTCAGTCACTTGATCTGCTTGTCACCCTGGTGGCGGTGGTGCAGGAAGATGGTGCCGTGGAGTTTGCCAATGCGGCTCTGGAGGACGCCCTGGGCGCGTCGCGCCGGGTCATCGAGGCGGCGCACTTCCCCAACCTGTTTTCCGACCCGACAAGCATGCGGAATGCGATTCGCGGCGCCGGTAGCAACGAATATGCCGCGCTGCGCTACGAAACCCTGCTGCTGCGCCACGGGCGTGATCCGTTGGCGGTGCACGTCATCGTCGCGCAGACCGACGAGCCAGGCCTGATGCTGGTGGAACTGCTGCCGATGGAGCAGCAGGCGCGGCAGGACCGCGAGGAGCGGCTGGCGCAGCAGTCGCAGGAGAACCGGGAGCTGGTGCGCAATCTGGCGCACGAGATCAAGAACCCGCTCGGCGGCATCCGCGGCGCGGCGCAGTTGCTCGAAATGGAAATGAACGCGCCGGAATTGTCCGAGTACACCCAGGTCATCATCCGCGAGGCGGATCGCTTGCAGTCGCTGGTCGATCGCCTGCTGGCGCCGCATCGCTCGCCGCATGTGGTGGGCGACGTCAACATCCATGAGGTCTGCGAGCATGTGCTGGCCCTGCTCGCCGTCGAATATCCGCGCGGCTTGCGGCTGCGCCGGGAATATGATGTGTCGCTGCCGGAGTTTCGCGGTGATCGCGAGCAACTGGTGCAGGCGCTGCTCAACGTCGCGCAGAATGCCTGCCAGGCGATGACGCAGGGAATTGCCGCGAGCGACGCCGAACTTTGCTTTCGCAGTTGCGTGGCGCGCCAGGTGACCCTGGGCAAGCAGCGCTACCGCCTGGCAGTGGAATTGCATGTGATGGACAACGGGCCAGGGGTGCCGGACGAAATCAGGGACCGGATCTTCCTGCCGCTGGTGACTGGGCGCGAGGGCGGATCGGGGTTGGGGCTGACGCTGGCGCAGAACTTTGTCCAGCAGCATCATGGATTGATCGAGTTCGAAAGTGTCCCCGGACGTACCGATTTCAAATTGTTGATACCTCTGCCCTGAACCCCGCGCTGCCGCACAACCACGACATGAAGCCGATCTGGATTGCCGACGACGACCAGTCGATTCGCTTCGTGCTGGAAAAGGCGCTGCAGCGCGAGGGATTGGCGAGCCGGAGTTTTGCCAGCGCCCCCGAGGTGCTGCTCGCGCTTGCGGAGGCGTCGGGCGAGGACGCGCCGCAGGTGCTGGTGAGCGACATTCGCATGCCGGGCGGCTCGGGTCTCGATTTGCTGAAAGAGGTGCGTGGGCGCCTGCCGGGCCTGCCGGTCATCGTCATGACGGCTTACTCGGATCTGGAGAGCGCGGTCGCTTCGTTCCAGGGCGGCGCCTTCGAGTACCTGCCCAAGCCCTTCGATGTGCCGAAGGCGATTGCCCTGATTCGCCGCGCCATGGAGGAGAGCCAGCGCGAGACCTTGGCCGAGGAAACGCTGGGGCCGATGCCCGAGATGCTCGGGCAGGCCAGCGCGATGCAGGATGTCTTTCGCGCCATCGGTCGCTTGAGCCAAAGCAGCGTCACGGTGCTGATTACCGGTGAGTCCGGCAGCGGCAAGGAATTGGTGGCGCGGGCCCTGCACAAGCATTCGCCGGCGGCCGGCGGCCCCTATGTCGCCATCAACACGGCGGCGATTCCTAAAGACCTGCTGGAGAGCGAACTGTTCGGTCACGAGCGCGGTGCCTTCACCGGCGCGCAGACGATGCGGCGCGGCCGATTTGAGCAGGCCGCCGGCGGCACCCTGTTTCTCGACGAAATCGGCGACATGCCGTTTGACCTGCAGACGCGTCTGCTGCGGGTGTTGAGCGACGGCAGCTTCTACCGGGTCGGCGGCCACAGCCCGGTCAAGGCCAACGTCCGTGTCATCGCGGCAACGCACCAGAACCTGGAGCAACGGGTGCGCGAGGCGAGTTTTCGCGAAGACCTGTTCCATCGCCTGAACGTAATCCGTCTGCGCCTGCCACCGTTGCGCGAGCGGCGCGAAGACGTGCCCCTGCTGACCAGGCTGTTCCTGAAGCAGAGCGCGCTGCAACTTGGGGTGGACGCCAAACGCATCAACGAGGCTGCGCTGCGGCAACTCGCCCTTTTTGATTTTCCGGGGAACGTGCGCCAGCTTGAAAACATTTGTCACTGGCTGACCGTGATGGCGCCGGCCCAGGTGATTGAGCCCAAGGACCTGCCTGCCGACGTCATGGCCGCGTCGGCGCCGATGCCATCGGTTGCCGCTGAAGCCGCTGAAGCGCCAGCCGCCACGCGGGTTGATGCAGCGGCGCCATCCGGGGCAGGGGAACCACGGCCCGGTTCAGAGCACGAGGAGCGGCCCGCTGACTCGGCTGCTCGAGACAAGACGCCAGGCTGGGAGCAAGGTGTGGAGGCCGAGGCCAACGAGCTGCTGGCTGCCGCTCAGCCCGAGGTCTGGAACCTGCTCAGCCGCAAATTCGAAGCACGCATGATCCGTGCCGCCCTGACCCATACCGGCGGGCGGCGCATGGAGGCGGCGCAAAAACTCGGCATCGGCCGCAACACCATCACCCGCAAGATTCAGGACCTTGGGCTGGACTGACCCCGTCTCTCACCTCGCACAAACCACGCCGCAGGTGGCGCGAGTCATGCCGGACTTCCCGACCCAAGTTCCAGGATCACCGGCGTGTGGTCGCTTGGGCGTTCCCATTTTCTCGGGGTCCGGTCGATGCTGCAGGCCTTGACACGCGGGACCAGCTTGTCACTGACCAGCACATGGTCGATGCGCAGCCCACGGTTCTTCGGGTAGCCCAACTGGCGGTAGTCCCACCACGTGTAGCTCTTGGGCGGCTGATCGAACATGCGAAAACTGTCCTCCAGACCCAGAGCGAGCAGTGCGCGGAAATGGTCACGCTCCTCGCTCGTGTGGTGAATCGTCTCGCGCAGGCCTTCCGGATCGAAGGAATCGCGGTCCTCTGGCGCGATGTTGAAGTCGCCCAGCAGGACCAGCGCGGGGTGCCGGGCGATCTCGCTCTGCAGCCATTGGCGCAGCGCGCGCAGCCAGCGCATCTTGTAGCTGAACTTGTCACTGCCGGGCTCCTGCCCGTTGACGAAGTAGCCGTTGACCAGGCGCAACGGACCGTCGGGCGTGTCCAGCGTTGCGCTGATAAGGCGCGACTGTTCATCGTCGAAACTCGGGATGTTGCGGACCAGGTCACGCGGCTCGGTGCGACTCAGGATCGCCACGCCGTTGTAGGTTTTCTGGCCAAACACCGCTGAGTGGTAGCCAGCCTCCAGCAGCAACTGCGCCGGGAACTTTTCGTCGCTCTGCTTGAGTTCCTGCAGGCACAGGGCGTCCACCGGGTTGGCGGCAAGCCAGTCCAGCACATGCTGTTGGCGCGCGGTCAATGAGTTGACGTTCCAGGTCGCGATTTTCATCGACGGGGCACTCTGGTTTGGGCCTGTCTTGTCATCCGGTACTCGCCTGGTACGCGGTCAGACTGGCCCGGAAATGTGCAACATCCCTGAAGTACTTCACGACGCTGTAATGCAGACCCGTGCTCGACACATTGGGCGTCCGTTCCAATTCCCGCCACTCGGCTCCGAGCGCTGGAGCGAAGGCATCGCCCGAAAAGTCGGCGTCGATTTCCGTCACCACGGCCTGGCCCGCATGGGGTTCGGTCAGCGCATAGATTTGTGCGCCGCCGATCACCCATAGCACTGCACCAGACGGGCATTGCGCGCGCGCCTCGTCGACGCTGCCGACACGAACCGCTCCGTCGGCTTGCCAGCGCTCCTGCCGCGTCAACACAAGGTTGAGACGGCCAGGCAGCGGCCGGAACTTGCTCGGAATCGACTCCCAGGTTTTTCGGCCCATCAGCACCGGATTGCCCATGGTGGTCCGCTTGAAATGCGCCATGTCCTCGGGCAGGCGCCAGGGCAGGGCGTTGTCACGTCCGATCACGCCGTTGCGTGAACGGGCATAGATCAGATGCAGCGGCACAGTCACACCGCCACCGGCGCCTTGATCGGCTCGTGGCATTGGTAATCCTGCAACTCGAAGTCCTCGTACTGGTAATCGAAGATCGAGTCCGGGCGGCGTTTGATGAGCAGGCGCGGATAGGGGTACGGCGTGCGACTCAACTGCAGTTCAACTTGGTTCTGGTGGTTGTTGTAGATATGGCAGTCGCCACCGGTCCAGATGAAGTCGCCGACCTCGAGCTCGCATTGCTGCGCCACCATGTGCGTCAGCAGCGCATAGCTCGCGATGTTGAACGGCACGCCGAGAAAGATGTCGGCGCTGCGCTGGTACATCTGGCAGCTCAGCTTGCCGCGCTGGCCGGTTGCAGCGGGTGGCGCGACGTAGAACTGGAAGAAGGCATGACAGGGCATCAGCGCCATCTTGTCCAGCTCGGCAACGTTCCAGGCGCTGACGATGATGCGGCGCGAGTCCGGGTTGCTGCGCAGGGTCTTGATCACTTGCGCAATCTGGTCGATATGCCCACCGTCTGGCGTCGGCCAACTGCGCCACTGAACGCCGTAAACGGGGCCAAGTTCGCCGTCCGGCCCGGCCCATTCGTCCCAGATGCTGACGCCACGTTCCTTCAGCCAGTTGTTGCTGCTGCTGCCCGAGAGGAACCACAGCAGTTCGACGATGATGGATTTCAGGTGCACGCGCTTGGTCGTGACCAGCGGAAAACCTTCGCTCAGATTGAAACGCATCTGGTGTCCAAATACGCTGCGCGTACCGGTGCCGGTGCGGTCGGTCTTGCTGCCGCCGGTGCTGTACACCTGGCGCATGAAGTCTTCGTACTGGGTTCGGATGGGACGATTGGGCATGTCAGTAGCCGCCAAACAAGGTATCGAGCGCACCGAGGATCTCGGCCTGCTGGATTGCCAGGCTGGTCACGGCGCGGCGCAACTCGCTCACGGGCACGGCGCCCATGGCCGCGGTGTTCATCACGACCGCCTTTCCGCCGACCTTGAACACCGGATTCAAATTGCGCACCCGCTGGTCGAAATGGCCGGACGCATGCAGCGGCACGAGCACGCGAGTTTCAATGTGATCCAGAAAGTTGTTCTGCACATCCAGCAGGTAGGGCACCCAGGACCGCTGCTCGGTGTCCGGGTTCGCGAAGACGTCAAAGCGCGCCATGCATCACTTGCGGCGCCCGTCGCCCAGGCCACGGGCAAACGTTCGGTACTTGGCAAGCGGCAGCCCCTCTTTGGCGATCCGCAGGTTGTAGGCGGTCATGGCCTGGCGGTTCTCTTCCCGCCAGCGCTCCCAATAGCGGCGCTTGACCTCCTCGGCCAGCAGTCCGTCCACCGCCTGCGACACGTTCATCCCGAGCTCGCGGGCTGCCTCCAGCACCTTTGAGTTCAGCGAAAGGTTGGTGGCTTTTTTCGGGGCATTGTCAAAGTTCAACATGGTTCGCCTCCACGAATCATGCGCTAATTATATGCGCACGATGCGTCCCGGGTTCAAGATGTTGAGCGGGTCCAATGCCCGCTTGATGGCGCGCATCAGGTCCAGCGCCAGCGCCGACTTGTACCTGGGCAGGGTGTCAAGCTTCAGGCTGCCGACGCCATGCTCGGCCGAAATCGAGCCGTCGAACGCCGCCACCTGGTCGTAAACGATCCGGTTCACCTCGGCTTCATGCCGCTCCACGAACGCCGCCATGTCGCTGTGCTGCGGCGCCTGCACGTTGTAGTGCAGGTTGCCGTCGCCCAGGTGACCGAAGTTCACCAGCCGCACGCCGGGCAATGCCTGCAACAACAGGCGGTCGGTGGCGGCGACAAATTCCGGGATGCGCGACACCGGCAGCGAAATGTCATGCTTGATGTTGACGCCTTCCTCGGCCTGGGCCAGCGGGATCTGCTCGCGAAAGGCCCAAAGCTGGCGCGCCTGGCCCAGGCTGGCTGCCACCACGGCATCGCGCACCAGGCCTTTCTCAATTGCGCGCTCCAGCAGTTTCTCGAACTGCGCGCGGGCGTGCTCCTCGGATTCGAGGTCGGAGTTTTCCAGCAGCACGAAGTAGGGCGCCGAGTCAAGGAGCGGCACCGGGTGCTGGCTGAAGTGCCTGCCCACCAGCGCCAGCGCGGACTGGCCCATCACCTCGAATCCGGTCAGGGCGGCGCCGAGCCGGCTTTGCGCCAGGCCGAGCAGCGCCACGGCCGCATCGAGCGAGGGCAGCGCGGCCCAGGCCGTGACCTGGGCTGCCGGTCTTGGAAACAGCTTCATCGTCGCGGCGGTAATGATGCCCAGCGTTCCTTCGCTGCCGATGAACAGGTCGCGCAGGTCGTAGCCGGTGTTGTCCTTGCGCAACCCGCTCAAGCCATGCCACAGCTCGCCCTGCGCGGTCACCACCTCGAGCCCGAGGCAGAGCTCGCGCGCGTTGCCGTAACGCAGCACCTGGGTGCCACCGGCGTTGCTGGCCAGATTGCCGCCGATGGTGCAACTGCCCTCGGCCGCCAGGCTCAGGGGGAACAGGAAACCGGCGCGATCGGCCTCCTGCTGCAGGACCTGCAACACACAACCGGCTTCCACCGTCACGGTGGCATTGGCCTGGTCCAGTGCGCGAACCCGGTTCAGGCGCTGCAGGCTCAGTAGCAGCTGCCGGCCACTGGCGTCGGGGATCGAGCCCAGCACCAGGCCGGTGTTGCCACCTTGCGGAACGATGGCCGTTCCGCTGGCAGCGCACAACTTGACGATGGCGGCAACCTGCTCTGGCGTGGCCGGTCGCACCACGGCCAAAGCTCGCCCGACCGAGCGCTTGCGCCAGTCCTGCAGGTAGGCGCTCAGGTCGCCATCAGTTAGGACATGGTCGGGTCCGACAATGGCCTGCAATCTGTCGAGCATCGAAGTCAATGCGTGACCTCCGCGCTGCGCGCTGCGATATTTGCCTTGGGAGCGGCCCCTAGCCTGAGCCGCACATGCAGCGCGCAGGCCACGAACAGTGTCAGGCAAAGGCCGATTTGCGCCATGGCCAGCCAGGCGCTGGGCGGCGCTTCGGTGGTCGCACGCACCACGCCTTCGGCAAAATAGATCCAGACCAGCAGGCTGACCCAACGGAAGGTGTACATGCGCTGTTTGAGCAGGCCGGCCAGTGGAACGCACAGCGGCAGGACTTTGAGCACCAGCCAGGAGCCGCCGGGGCGCAGCGGCGCCAGGAATAGCTCCCAGGCCAGGCCCAGCGCGATCAGCCCGAGCAGGCTGCCAACGCCGAGCCAGCGTGTGAGTTCGACGTTCCTGTCGTGTCGGTTCATGTCGGTGGCATCATAGCGGCCATGCGTTGGGCTGATCGAATTCAGGAAGGGCTACACGAGCTGTCAACTTTTCCCTGGAGAACGACCGCGCTGACCCTGCGTGAACGGTTCCGCGCCGACCAGTTGGGCCTGGCGGCAGGCAGCCTCACTTTCACCACCACCATTGCGCTGGTGCCGCTGGTGACGGTTGCTCTTGCGGTATTTACCGCCTTTCCGACCTTTGCCCAGTTGCAGCTTGTGTTGCAGAAATGGCTGATCGATAGTCTGATTCCGGACAGCATCTCGCGCCAGGTGCTGGGCTACATGACGCAATTCGCCGGCAAGGCGAGCCGTCTTGGCTGGAGCGGGTTTGCCGTGTTGTTCCTGAGCGCCCTGGCGATGATTCTGACCATCGATCGCAGCCTGAACCGGATCTGGCGCGTTCGCCGCAGCCGGCCGCTGGGCCAGCGGGTGCTCGTCTACTGGGCGGTGCTGACGCTGGGGCCGCTGCTGCTTGCCGCCAGCCTGAGCGCAACCTCCTACGCCATCACGGCGTCGCGCGGCTGGGCCGGCACGACCAGCGGCGGCCTGCGCCTGCTGTTCGACCTGGCCGAATTTGTCCTGCTGGCCGGTGGCATGGCTGGACTTTTTCGCTACGTGCCCAACACCCGAGTCGCCTGGAGCCATGCGCTGATTGGCGGCTTGTTTGTCGCCATTGGTGTGGACGTGGCGAAGCGCCTGCTGGTGCTCTATCTGGGCCTGATTCCGACTTATGCTGCCGTTTACGGCGCCTTTGCCACGGTCCCGATCCTCCTGGTGTGGATCTATCTGGTCTGGGTCATCGTGTTGCTGGGCGCCGTGATCGCGGCCTACCTGCCCAGCGTCCTGTCCGGCGTGGCGCGGCGCGACGATGATCCGGGCTGGCGCTTCGGCCTTGCGGTGCAGGTGCTGCAACTGCTGCAGCGCTCCCGCGCGCCGCTCGCTGGCGGCGTTTCTTCGGACCAGATGGCACGGCAGTTGCGCGCCGACCCGTTGGCATTGGAGGGCGTTCTGGAAACATTGAAATCGTTGCAATGGCTGGGGCAGGTCAGTGCCGCGCGGACAAGTGACGAAGCCGACCTCGCCAGGTACGTGCTGGTCGCCAACCCGGAGGAGACCCCGCTGCAACCCCTGCTGGAGCGGTTGCTGCTTGCCGCCACGCCTGCGCTGGCGCCGCTGCAGAGGCGCACCGCCTGGTCAGGCCTGCGCCTGGCTGACCTGTTTGATGATCCGGCCGGCCCACCCATCCAGCCTGCGTCCGCCGATGTCCGCTGAAGTTCTTCCGCCACCGGCATCGCCACTGAACATTGGTCGCTTTGAGGTGATAGGGCGGCTGGGCCAGGGCGCGCAAAGTGTCGTTTACCTGGGGTACGACCCGCAGCTGCAACGTGAGGTGGCATTGAAGGCGGTCCATCTGGAACAGGACGACGCGCGCCGCGCCGCCCTGCTGCTCGAGGCGCGGGCCGTCAGCCGCTTGAGTCACCCCGGCGTGGTCCCGGTGTTTGAAGCTCTGGAGACCGAGGATGGCTCCTGCCTGGTGTTCGAGTATGTCGCCGGTCGCACCCTGGCCGAGCGCATCAGCGAGGAGGGCGCGATGGCGCCGACCGAGGCCGTGGCGCTGCTGCTGCCGGTGCTCGATGCGCTGGCCTACGCCCATTCGCATCGCATCATTCATCGTGACCTCAAGCCCAGCAACATCCTGCTGGACGACTTCGGTCGGCTGCGGGTGATGGATTTCGGCATTGCCGTGCGGCACGACGCCAGTCTCGGGGACAGCGAGCATGGGTTCGCCATGCTGGGCACCCCGGCCTACATGGCGCCCGAGTACGCCGCTTCGGGCATCGTGTCGCCCGCCATGGACGTTTTCTCAGCCGGCCTGGTGTTGTATGAGCTGTTGTGCGGGCAACGCGCCGTTGGCGCACAGGATGGAGTGCTTGCGATCCGTTACCTGCTGCGGCATGACGTGACGCTGCCCGAGGAGGTTGGGTTGGCCTGCGGCGAGTCGCTTTGCGCGATCCTGCACAACGCCCTGGCGCGTGACCCGGCGGCGCGTTACGCCAGTGCCTCGGACTTTGCCGCCGCGCTGCGCGACTGGATCGACCCGCTGGAGAAGCTCCCCTCGGCGCAGGAGGAGATGGCACAGTCCGCGGCCGTGGACCACCTGCTTGCGCGCATGCCGCCGGACCTGAAGTTCCCGGCCCCCCCGAGCCTGCTCGACGCGCTGCGGCGGCTTGAAGCCTCGGGCACCATGCAGCCTGCGGCACTTGCCGAACTGGCCATGAGCGACGTCTCGCTCATGCTCGAGTTGCTGCGACAGGGTAATTCGGCGCAGGCACGGTCCATGGGGGCGATGCCGGCGTCAAGTCTGTCGGCAGCGGTTCTGGCGGTCCTGAGTCTTGGAAGCGGCGCGATTTTCCGTCGCGGACTGGAGCCGGTCGACGTGGCGGCAGAGCCCACTCCGGAGCTGCTCGCAATGTACGCGCAGGCGTTTTTTTGCGGCATGCTGAGCCGCGAACTGTCGGGACTGCTCGATCAGGATGGCGAGGAAGCTTGCATTGCCGGTGTGCTGCAGCAATTCGGACGCCTTCTTCTGGTTCGCTGTTTTCCTGCGGAAGCGTCGGCCATTCTTGGCGTTGACCCTGGCGGCCGCCAGCAGCAGGAGGCGCGCGCACGCAAGTTGCTGGGCATTGGGCTGGAAGACCTGGCCGCTGCCGTGGCCGGCCTTTGGGGTCTGCCCGAAGTCCTGCTGCGCAGCGTGCGCGCCTGCCGCGCCGGTGATCTGCTGGCCATGCCGGCAAGTCGTGCCGAGCTGCTGCGCGCAGTGGCCACTCTGGCCGGAGAGCTAAGCGACCCGCTGCAATGGGCCGACGCAGCGGCAAGGCATGCCGCGCTGGGTGCTTCCCTGCAGCGCTACGGCAACGTCCTATGTCTGAGCGAACACGAGGCCGGCAAGGCGATGCGCCGCGCGGCCGGCCAATGTTGGCCGCTGCTGCAGGGGTGGCTTGACCGCTTTGAGCTCGATGCGCCGGCGCGGGGCTGGTTGGGGCGCGTGCAGCAGCTCGCGCAGGGCGACGGCTGATCTTCGGTTCAGAAAGCTATTCTGCCGCTCCAGATGTCGCGGTACATGACCCAATCGCCCATGAAACTGTAGAGCGGGCGCTTGAAACTTGCGGGACGATTCTTCTCGAAGGCGAAGTGACCGATCCAGGCGAAGCCATAGCCGCACAACAGCCCGTACAGCAGGAACAGCAGGTTGCCGCTGGCCAGCAGGCCGATCAGGCAGACCAGGGCAAGCGTGGAGCCGACAAAATGCATCCGTCTGCAGGTCTGGTTCCGGTGCTCACCGAGATAGAACGGGTAGAACTCGGCGAAAGTCTTGAAGCTGGCCGGGTCAAGCGCCGGTGTGGATGTTTCTGCGTCGCTCATGGTGCTCTCCAGGGTTCAATGGTTGCCAGTTTAGGCCAGCCGGCCCTGCCGTCAAGGTGGTGGACCGAAGGTGGCCGCATCAGGCGGTGCCGACGACCCGGTCACACCACGAACGGAGCGCTCAGGAATCCGCGAAAGCGGGCGCGTCGTCCCCGCTGCGGCGTGTCGCTCAGGCGGTACCTGGGGAATCTCCGCAGGAAGCGACCGATTGCGACCCTTCCCTCAAGCCGCGCCAGGCTCATTCCGGCGCATTGATGGACACCCAATCCAAAGGCCAGATGGCGGTTCGGTTCGCGCCTCAAGTCCAGGGTTTGTGGCGTGGCAAATGCTGCCGGATCACGGTTCGCCGCACCAATGCAAAGCGTGACCAGCGTGCCGGCCGGCAGCTTTTGCCCGGCCAGCTCACAGTCCACCAGGGTACGGCGGTTGCCGAGCTGGTTCGAAGGCTCGAAACGCAGGAACTCTTCGACCGCCAACGCCAGCAGCGCCTCCTGCTGTGCCGCGCTGGCGCCGCTTGCCTGCAGGTCGGCCAGCAGCCGGTGCCGCTGGCCGCGGTCTTCATGCGGCACGGCCAGCAGGTTGCCGATCACTTCGACCGGTATCGCACTGGCGAAGTCGGCGACCAAGTCGCCTCCCTGCTTCGCGTCAATGGCATCGAGCAGCCGATCCACCAGACTCGTCAAGGCCGGCTCCAGTTCGGAAATGGCGCGGCGCGTCAGCGCACCCATGATGAGGCGGCGTACCCTGGTGTGCGACGGCGGGTCGTTGAACACCAGGCTGCTCGTGTGATGCTGGTAGAGCGCCGAATCCGGACGCGACCCATGGCCATGAACCGAGTTCAGTTTTAGCCCGGCCTGTCGATGGCCGAATTCATCGGGCGGTACGGCACGCAGGAGCAGTGTGAGGAGGTTGTTCGCTCGTGGCGCTGGCCCGAGGGCTTCATCTGCCCTGCCTGTGGCGCGAGCGACCGCAGCGAGTTCCGGCGCGGCACTCTGCTGTACCTGCAGTGCTGCAACTGTCGACACCAGTGCAGCCTGATCTGCGGCACGATCTTCGCGTCCACCAAGCTGCCTCTGACATGCTGGTTTCTCGCCATGCACCTTTTGACCCAGGCCAAAAACAACGTCGCAGCCCTGGAGCTGATGCGCCACCTCGGGGTGTCTTATCCGACCGCCTGGTTGATCAAACACAAGATCATGGAGGTCATGCGCCTGCGCGAGGAGCCACGGCAGCTCACTGGCCGCGTGGAGATCGACGACCCCTACCTCGGCGGCGAACTGCCTGGTGGCAAGCGCGGTCGGGGGTCGGAGAACAAGGTGTCGTTTGTCGCCGCCGTGCAAACCACCGAGTCCGGCGCGCCCATCTTCGCTTGCTTCTCCAAGCGCCCGTTCACGAAGGAGTCGATGCTCGACTTTGCCGCCAAGTCGCTGGCAGCGCCGGCCACGCTGGTCTCCGACGGCCTGGGGTGCTTCAAGGCCGTGCAGGGCACTGCCATCCTTCACGAACCCCACATCACGGGCGGCGGCGCGAAATCCGTCAAGCGTCCGGAGTTCGCGGCGGTCAACACCATTCTGGGCAAGCTCAAGACGGCGCTGACCGGCACCTACCACTCGTTCGATTTCGCCAAGTACGCTCATCGATATCTCGCCCAAGTGCAGTACCGCTTCAACCGACGCTTCGATCTGCGAAGCATCCTCGCCGGCTCGCCAAGGCAGCGTGTCAGACCAGCCCGTGCCCGCTGCGCATGGCTCAGTGCGCTGGGGCTTCTTGATAGTCATGAAGTATT
>JBCKPE010000023.1:0-24416 GCA_038901875.1 Burkholderiaceae bacterium | reverse complement strand
CTTGTCGCCGATGTAGTGACAGGCAAGCTGGATGTGCGCGAGGCGGCGGCGCGGCTGCCCGATGAGGAACCGCCGGATAGCGCAGTGGACAACGCCGAGCTGGACGACAGGATCGAAGCCGCCGACGAGGAAGCCGTCGTATGACCACCGACACCAGCGAGAAGGGCCTCGAAACGCTGATCATGCGGCACATGACCGGCACGGACGGTCTCGCCGTGCAGTCGAACAGCGTCGCCGAACGTCCGCCGGCCTACGGCGGCACCGGCTACACCGCCGGCAGCGCACAGGACTTCGACCGCGCCCACGCGCTCGACGTGCCGCAGCTCTTCGCCTTCCTGCGCGCCACGCAGCCCGACGCCTTCAAGAAGCTGGCGATGGTCGATGCGAACGATGCCAAGGATATTAAACGCCTCCAGTTCCTCGCGCGGCTCTCGGGCGAAATCGGTAGCGCCAAACGCGGCGTGATCGATGTGATCCGCAAGGGGCTCGACCACGGACCGCTGCACTTCGACCTGTTCTACGGGACGCCGTCGCCGGGCAACGCCAAGGCCACGGCGCTGCACGCGCAGAACCGCTTCTCCATCACCCGCCAGCTCGCCTACAGCACCGACGAGACGCGCCGCGCGCTCGACCTCGGCCTGTTCATCAACGGCCTGCCCATCGCCACCTTCGAGCTGAAGAACAGCCTCACCAAGCAGACGGTGCAGGACGCGGTGGAGCAGTACAAGCGCGACCGCGACCCGCGCGAGCGGCTGTTCGAATTCGGCCGCTGCGTGGTGCACTTTGCGGTGGACGACAGCGCGGTGCAGATGTGCACCCGGCTCGCGGGCAAGGGCTCGTGGTTCCTGCCTTTCGACAAGGGGCACAACGATGGCGCCGGCAATCCGCCGAACCCGAACGGCCTCAAGACCGACTACCTGTGGAAAGAGGTGCTCACCCCGGCGGGCCTGACCGACATCCTCGAGAACTATGCGCAGATCGTCGAGGAGAAGGACCCGAAGACCGGCAGGAAGAAGCGCACGCAGATCTGGCCGCGCTACCACCAGCTTGGCGTGGTGCGGCAGGCGCTGGCCGATGTGCGCGCCGTGGGTGCGGGCAAGCGCTACCTGATCCAGCACTCGGCGGGCAGCGGCAAATCGAACTCCATCGCCTGGCTCGCGCACCAGCTCATTGGCTTGAAGCGTGACGACAAGGCGGTGTTCGACTCGGTCATCGTCGTCACCGACCGGCGGCTGCTCGACCAGCAGATCCAGGCGACCATCAAGCAGTTCATGCAGGTGGGCGCCACCGTGGGCCACGCCGAAAAGTCCGGCGACCTGCGCAAGTACATCGAGGAGGGCAAGAAGATCATCGTCTCCACGGTGCAGAAGTTCCCGTTCATCCTCGACGAGATCGCGACCGCGGGCGGCAAGACCTTCGCCATCGTCATCGACGAGGCGCACTCAAGTCAGGGCGGCCGCACCTCCGCGGCGATGAGCCAGGCGCTGACTGGCGGTGCGCCGGGCGACGCTGCTGATGCTGGCGGCGAGGGCGACGGGCCGGATCCGGAGGACACGGTGAACGAGGCGCTGGAGAAGCGCATGGCGGCGCGCAAGATGCTCACCAACGCCAGCTATTTCGCCTTCACCGCCACACCCAAGAACAAGACGCTGGAGATGTTTGGCGAGGCACTGCCGGCAGATGCCGAGGGAAAGGTCAAGCATCGACCCTTTCATAGCTACACCATGAAGCAGGCCGTCGATGAAGGCTTCATCCTCGACGTGCTCAAACAGTACACACCGGTCAGCAGCTATTACAAGCTGGTCAAGAAGATCGAGGACGACCCTGCGTTCGACACCAGGAAGGCCAAGAAGAAGCTACGCCACTATGTAGAGAGCCACGACCACGCCATTCGGCTCAAGGCCGAAATCATGGTGGATCATTTTCATGAGCAGGTGATCGCTGCAGTCAAGATCGGCGGGCAGGCTCGGGCGATGGTTGTCACCAGCGGAATCGGGCGGGCCATCCAGTACTTTCACGCCTTCAAGACCTACCTTGTGGAACGCAAGAGCCCGTATCAGGCCATCGTTGCCTTCTCGGGCGAGCATGAGTACGGCGCCGCGAAGGTGAGCGAATCGTCGCTCAACGGGTTTTCAAGCAGCGACATCGCGGACAAGATCCAGACCGATCCGTACCGCTTTCTGATCTGCGCCGACAAGTTCCAAACCGGCTACGACGAACCGCTGCTTCACACCATGTATGTGGACAAGCCGCTCTCGGGCATCAAGGCCGTTCAAACGCTCTCCAGGCTCAACCGCGCACACCCGAAAAAGCGCGACTGCTTCGTGCTCGACTTCCAGAACAACAGCGAGGCGATCACCTTCGCGTTTCAGGACTACTTCCGCACCACGCTGCTCGCTGAGGAGACCGACCCCAACAAGCTGCACGACCTGAAGGCGGCACTGGATGCGGCGCAGGTTTACACGCCGGAGCAGGTGAACCAGCTTGTCACGTTGTTCCTGGCCGATGCCGCGCGCGACCAGCTCGATCCCATCCTTGACGTCTGTGCCGCGACCTACAAGAGCTCGCTGGACGAAGATGGGCAGGTGGACTTCAAGGGCAAGGCCAAGGCGTTTTGCCGCACCTATGGTTATCTTTCCTCGCTCCTTCCATACAGCATCGCCGAATGGGAAAAACTCTCCATCTTTCTCAATTTGCTGCTGCCCAAGTTACCCGCGCCGCTGGAGGAAGACCTTGCCAAGGGCATCCTCGAAGCCATCGACATGGACAGCTACCGGGTCGAAAAGAAAGCTGTGCTCAAGATCGCACTGGCAGATCAGGACTCGGAGATTGATCCGGCCTCTGCCGATGGCGGCGGTCGTATGCCCCAGCCTGAACTGGATCGCCTGAGCAACATCCTCAAGACCTTCAACGATCAGTTCGGCACGCTCTTCACTGACTCCGACCGGGTCGTTAAGCGTATCCGGGATGACATCGTCCCCAGGGTCGCCGCTGATCCAGCCTACCAGAACGCCATGGCGAACACGCCTCACACCGCCCGCATGGCCCATGATCTGGCGCTGAACAAGGTGATGCAAATCCTGCTGAGAGACGATACCCAGGTTTACAAGCAGTTCGTGGAAAACGAGTCTTTCCGCCGCTTCATTGGTGACATGGTGTATGAACTCACCAGCCACTAAGCCGTCTTGCGCAATGGGCGATGTCACAACCAGGGTCTGGCTGTCGCTGTCGTCGGCTGCTCTCGCCCAACGCCACCAGATGTTCGCGCATGTATCACTGGCCCGCCATGTCCCCGCTGTGCATTGAACTGATCAAGGGTGCCTTCACGCTGGCTGCGGTCGGCATCGGGGCGCTCATCGCCCTGCGTGTTTACTTCCGGCAGAAAGAGTACGAGCTGCTAAAGCAGCGCTACCTTGAAGGCGGAGTCGACGTGGTGGCGGCGCAGCTAGAAACGTCTTTCGGTGTCGTCAGCCACAACGTGGCGCGCTGCCTAGAGATATGCAAGTCATTTCGGGATACTGGCGCCAACTTTGATTTGGCTGAACTCTCCCGTGGCTATCTGGTGCTGGATGCCTCCAAGTTCCATGAGGTTGCGCATCACCGCATTGGGAAGCTGGTTGGATCTCAGGTGGTCTGGGAAAGATTTCAGTTGGCATTGGCCTATGCCTCGTCGACCAATGCCGTCATCACCCGCGAGATCCCGGAAGCGATTCGAATGCGATTGACAACTACAGCGATGGCAATCAGTCACGCCCAAATGGGGGGCAAAATGGTCGCTGACTTGCAGCTCCGCCACGAAGCTGGCTTCAAATTTGCTGTCCTGCAAAAGGCTCTTCAGGCGATCGGTAACATTCTTGAGGCAGAGCGTTTGAGCCACAACGCCATTTCAACGTTTCATGGCCGCAAAGAGGTTCGCGACATAGTCGGTCAGTTGCGCGCTGAGTTGCCAATCGATGGCGAAGCGTGAGCGCACTTGATCTCGTTGCGAAGCCACAGCCAGATTTTTCGAAATTTTTTTTGGCTCGTGATCCACGCTGTGTTGCCGCCGATGCCCATTTGACCAGGGACCACCGAGCTACAACCCGCACCAATCCTCGCATATCGCGATTCCTGGGGTGGTCACTGATTTTCGGCGCCACTGGTCAAATTGGCATCGGTGGCAACACCTAGACGTCCATTGCTGTCTGCACCGGCCCAGCCGACTTGAAATAGCGGAAGGCGAGTGAGGCGGGCACGACGCACGCGAACAGGAAAGCGCCGAACATGATGGGTCCGCTGGCACGACCCGTTGCGTCGAAGATGGCTCCGGCGATTGGGGGGGTGGCCAACATGATCGCGTAATAGACGGTGAAGAAGATGCCCATGCCAAAGGCACGTTGCTCGGGTCGCATCGCTTCTCCGGCCAGTGCCATGATGACGCCTGCCGGGGCCACGCCGACAAGGCCGAGCAGCAGGCTCGCGGCCAGACCAGCCTGCGGAATGTTCAGCAACAGCATCGCAATGACAGCCCCGGCCATGCAGACAGCAAGGATCGTGTCCCGTCGCCCGAAGCGATCCGCGATCTGCCCACAAAGCGCGCCCGACAGGATCATGAGCCAGCTTCCGACGCTGATGATGCCGGCGGCGCTGAAGGCTGGTTTACCCATGGCCACCAGAACCTTCGGCCCGAAGGAGAGATAGACGACATAGCCACCGTTGAACGCGCCCCAGGCGATCGCGGCCCAGATGATGAGCCGCCATTCCCGGGCGGACAAGCGCGCGCGGGTGCGCGCTTCGGCCTTCGGCAGGTCATGCGGAGGGCGGTAAAAGACAAAAACGCCAAGGGCGGCCAACATGCAATAGGCCGAGGCCACCTGAAACGGCACCCGCCAGCCATAAAGTTCGGCCAACCAGGCATGGCCAATCTGGCCCATTGCGATGCCGAAGGGCCAGCTCATGACAAGGATGCTCATGGCGGTAGCGATTTCACGGCCAACGAACCAATCAGCCACCATCTTGGTGAAATAGAGCGTCGCGAACAGGAACCCGGAGCCTGACAAAACGCGCCCAAGGCCGATGGTCCAACTGTCTGTGGCGGCACCGGACACGATCCCTCCCAAAGCTAGGGCACAGAGGCCTAGACCGGCCAGAACCCGGTCAGATACATAGCGCCCCGAAAACCCGGCGGGCATCGCCAGAACCAGACCCGGTGCCATGAACAGGCCGATCAGAAGGCCGATCCCGACATAGTCGAGCCCGAAGGCGACAACCAGGTTGTCGCCCACGGAAGCCAATGTCTGAAACTGGAACCCAAGCCCGATACGGGCCAGAAACAGCAGGGCCAGAATGCGCCAGCGCATCACGCCCAACCGAGCGCGCGCAGCACCTGGACGTCGTTCCAGATCTTGGGCATGTGACGGATCTTGCCTGAATCAAGGCCACCCGGTCGGCTTTTCCTGACGATTTCTTTCGAAAAGCCTTGGGGGGAGCATGAACCCATTCTGCGCGGCGACCCAAACCTGTCTGAAGGTCCCGCCCGCCGCCAAAGTGCATTCATCTCTATACGGAAACCCTGCATCAAATTGACATGGCTGTAGCTATAGGAATTCTTGTCTTTCTTTGTATACGTTAACCAGTGTCAGCGATGTTGACCGTGCCATGGCCATGTCCGGGGGCGGGCATTTCGGCCTTGCGCCTGGCCAATTCACCGACGACGGTGAACTCACGCTGGCGCTGCCGCCATTCCCGGGCTCTGGCGCAATGCCGTGCTCCGCTGCAACACCCAGTCCGGGCGGCAACCCCGGCCGGCTGCCTATTCAGTGGCTGGACTGGAACAGCGAGTCGCGCGCCTGCTGCCATGAAGCGGGTCGAAAGACTGGGTGGTGCGCGGGCCGGGAGTCGAACCCGGACGCCTTGCGGCTGCGAATTTTAAGTCCGCTACGTCTACCTGTTCCGTCACCCGCGCTTGATGCCAATGATGCCTGATTCTTGCTACGCCGCCGGCGGCCGACGCCAGGGACGGCAGGGTCATGCCGCCGAGGGCGGTGCTGGCCAGGAAATGTCGCTTGTTCATCATCGGCTCCGGCACAAAGCCGACATTTTCTGGCGGCGCTGACGGCGCCCGGCCGGGCTTGACGCGCGAAAGCGTGGAAGCGTGAGTAGCGGCAGGCCATAATCTTTCAACCGACGATGTTGACTCACTACAGGGACACAGTGGCATGACCGCGCACAGGATCTGACATGGCACTTCACTTCACCCGCGCCGAGTTCCAGGACCGAATCGAGCGCACCCTCAAGGAGCTTGATGCGCGCGGCCTCGACGGTCTGCTCATGTTCCAGCAGGAGAGCATGTACTACCTGACGGGTTATGACAGTTTCGGCTTTTGCTTCTTCCAGTGCCTCTATCTCGGTATCGACGGCCGGCTGGCGCTTCTCACGCGCTCGGCCGACCTGCGACAGGCCCAGCACACCTCCGTCATAACGGATATCCGCGTCTGGACCGATGCCGCCGGCGCGCGGCCCGCCGAGCAACTCAAGGACATGCTGCAAGGGCTTGGCGCCACCGGCAGGCGGCTCGGCATCGAAAGCGACGCCTACGGCCTGACCCATTTCAACGGCAAGGCGGTGGACCAGGCGCTGTCGGGATTCTGCCGTTTGGCTGAGGCGAGCGACCTTGTCAACCGCATCCGTGTCGTCAAGTCCCCGGCCGAGCTGAGGTATGTGCGCAAGGCCGGAGCGCTTGGCGACGCGGCGCTGCAGGCCGCCATCGCCAAGACCAGGGCTGGAGCCGATGAGGGCGCCATTCTGGCGGCCCAGCAGGGCGCGATCTTTGCCGGCGGCGGCGACTACCCGGCCAACGAGTTCATCATCGGATCGGGCCGCGATGCGCTGCTGTGCCGCTACAAGGCAGGGCGGCGCAAGCTCTCACGGCGCGACCAGCTCACTCTCGAATGGGCCGGCGTCTATCGCCACTACCACGCCGCCTTCATGCGAACGCTGATCATCGGCAAACCGTCGAAACAGCACCTCGCCATGGATCTCGCCGCGCGCGAGGCGCTGGCCGCGGTCGAGTCCGTGCTGAAGCCCGGCCACACGGCGGGCGATGTGTTCGACGCCCATGCCAAGGTGCTGGACGCCCATGGCATGGAACAGCACCGGCTCAATGCCTGCGGCTATTCGCTCGGCGCCAGGTTCACGCCAAGCTGGATGGACAGCCCCATGTTCTACCGCGGTAATCCGCATCCGATCGGCAAGGGCATGGTGTTCTTCGCCCACATGATTCTGATGAATTCGGAGGCCGGCGCCGCCTATTGCCTGGGCCGCAGCTACATCATCGGGAGCCAGCGGGCGGAACCCGTTTCCACCCATGCGCTGGACATGATCATCCGTTGATCCGAAGCCCAACGCGTTCGCGGGCTCGTCCGATACCATGGGTCGGGTAGGATTTTCAGCGCCCTGATCAATCCGCCATGCTCAGCAACGAGCAAAAGGAACTGCCATCAAGATAGGAATGATCACCGACAGCCTGCCCGAGACCGACTTCGATTCGATGTTGGCGGTGGCGGCGCGACTCGAAATGGACGTGCTCGAATTTGGTTGTGGCAACTGGTCGCAGGCCCCGCATCTGAAGCTCGACCCTTTGCTCGAGAGCGCGTCAGCCCGAAAGGAGTTTCTGGCCCATCTGGCCGGCCATGGCATCGTGATCAGCGCGCTCAACTGTTCGGGCAATCCGCTGCACCCGGGCGAGCCGGGTCGGCGGCACGCGGAGGTAACAAAAAAAACCATTCGGCTGGCCGGCCTGCTTGGCGTCGACCATGTCGTGATGATGTCGGGTTGCCCGGGCGCGCCGGGCGACAGCCATGCCAACTGGATCACGACCGAGTGGCCGCTCCAGGTGCGCGACATCCTGCGCTGGCAATGGGACGAAGTGCTGCTGCCGTACTGGCGCGATCTGGTCGCCTATTCCAAGTCGCAAGGCGTGCCCCGGCTCTGCCTCGAACTGCACGGTCATCAGAACGTTTACAACGTGCGCACCCTGCAACGGCTGCGCGACGCCGTGGGCGAGACGGTTGGCGCCAACCTCGACCCGAGCCACCTGATGTGGATGGGTGCCGACCCGCTCGCTGCGGCGCGCGCCCTGGGTGAAGCGATTTACTACGTCCATGCCAAGGACACGCGGATCGACCCGGTGATCGCCGGCGTCAACGGCGTGCTTGACACGACGCCCGGAAGTGATTTCTTGAACCGCGCCTGGAGCTACATCACCCTCGGCCATGGCCACGGCGACGCCTGGTGGCGCGACTTCATTGCTGCGTTGCAAGTCGCCGGCTACGACGGCGTCCTCAGCATTGAACACGAAGATCCTGCGATGAGCGCGCTGGCCGGGGTGGAGGAATCGGTCGCGCTGCTGCGGCGCGTGCTGAGCGGCCGGGCGCAGTCCGCGCCGGCCGCAGGCTGATTTGCCGCCCGTGGCAACTTCCAGAGCACGCCCGCGTCGTTAGCGGCGTGATTGTTGACGGCAAGTCCGTGCGAGAATGATTTCGTGGCCCGCTTCAATGCTCCCTACGAGATTCATGTCCATGGTCAGGTGCCGCTGCGTGCTGGTGTCGATTTCGACCAGTTGCAGGAGGCGCTCAAGCCGCTCTGGAAGTACGCCGGGGCGAAGTCGCTGGCGGATGCGGCGAGCAGTTCCTACGAGGAGGAGCCTGGCATCGAGTTCGATGCCAAGGAGCATCTGCTGCAGATGTGCTGGACCGTCCCCGGTGACGAAGACTTTCGACAGGCGCTCGATGAGATGTGCATGAGCCTGAACGAGCTGGCCGAGAAAGGCGCCCCGATCGAGATCACCTTCTACGATGCCGACTATGACGAGGAAGAGGAAGAGTCGAGCGACGATTCGCAGGACGACTTCCTGATGCTGTTTGTCGGTCCCACGCCCTCGGCCATCCTCGCGGTGCAGCGCGACCTGCTGGTGCAGGACGTGGTCGGATTGATGGAGCGCCACTTCGACGGCTCGGAACTGGCCGGCGTGGTGGCCGAGATCGACAAGCTGTTTGCGCAGCGCTTCGACTCGTTGATGAATTCGCTCGATCTTGGCAAACTTGTGCGCGGCTCGGGAGGTTCGAGCGGCGCCGGCCGGGGCGGTGGCCGCCGGCCCAGGCATCTGCACTGAGTTGCTGCGCAGTGCGGCGCCGCCCCTTTCTTTTTTCGGCGGGCATGGCCAAGATAGCCAGACACTTTCGGTCACGCGCAAGGAGACGCCATGAGTACGGTTCGTGAACTTCTCAACAAACGCCACTCGACGCTGTGGCATGTGCACCCGAGCGACACGGTTTTTGACGCGATCAAGCTGCTGGCGGACTACGAGATCGGCGCGCTGATGGTGATGGAGAAGGGCAAGCTGGTCGGCATCATGTCCGAGCGTGACTACACGCGAAAAATCGCGCTGCAGGGGCGCAACTCCAAGGAAGCGACGGTGGCTGACATCATGACCGCCAACGTGCTGGTGGTCGAGCCTGGCACGTCGACGCGAGACGCCATGGCCTTGATGAGCGAGAAAAAGATTCGCCACTTGCCGGTGCTTGACGGCGGCATCGTGGTCGGGATGATTTCGATTCGCGATATCCTGGACGACATCATCGCCGACCATGAACTCACCATCGCGCAGCTCGAGAGCTACATCCACTCCTAACGGAGGGAGGTTCAGGGTTGGGGGTTCGGCGTTGAGCGTGACAGCCCGCTGAACGCTCAACGCTCAGCGCGGTTCAGCAATCATCTCGATCTCGATGCAGGCGCCCAGCGGGATCTGCGCAACACCGAAAGCGCTGCGCGCATGTGCGCCGCGTTCGCCAAAAATCTGACCAATCAATTCGCTCGCGCCATTGGTCACGAGATGGTGTTCCGTGAAGTCGGGCGTCGAATTGACGAGCGACATCAGTTTGACGATGCGACTGATCCCGTCCAGGTCGGAGCCGGCCGCCTTCGCTGCTGCGTGCAGCGTGCCGACAAGGTCAATGGCAACGGCGCGGGCCGCGGCCTTCCCTTCCTCCGTCCCCATGGTGCGGCCCAACTGGCCTACCACCACCTTGCCATCGCGCTTGGCAAGGTGGCCGCTCAGGAACAGCAGTTTTCCGCTTTGCACGAACGGCAGGTAGGCGGCAGCCGGCACGGCAACCGGGGGTAAAACGATGTTCAGGTCTTGCAGGGTTTTGTAAATGCTCATGGTGCTGACTGCGGTGGGTTGAATTAGGGCAGGGCGTGCCGGGTCAGAGGCTCAGCCGGGTCAGGCTCAGGTGATGGGCCATCGCGGCGTCGGCAATGCCGACCCAGCCCTCGATCGGCGCGGCTGCGGAGGGCTGTGGCGCGCAGGCCAGCGCAATATGGTGGCTGCCGGCAAGCAGGCCCGAACCCGGGTCCAGGCCGATCCACCCCGCTTCCGGCAGGAAAACCTCGCACCAGGCGTGCAGACCCGCGCTGTCCTCGTCGATCTCGTTGGGCTGGGGCATGGCCGGAAACGCGGCGCGCAGGTGCACCAGGTAACCGGAGACGAATCGTGCCGCCAGGCCACTGTGGCGCAACAGATGCGCCAGCAACCAGCCGGAGTCGCGGCAGGAGCCGCTGCCAAGTTTGAGCGTCTCCTCCGGTGTCCGTACCCCTGACTCCATGCGGGTTTGGTAGATCAGGTCGGCGTGCAGCATCTTGTTCAATCCAATGACGTGGTCTGTCACCGAGCGTGGCAGCGAGCCCATGCGCTGCAGGTAGTGCTGCAACGCCGCGGGCGCCGGTCGCGCATCAAGATAGGGTTGCAGCGCTGCCGCCTGCTCTTCGCGGTAGCCAAATGGCGGCGTGCACTGCCGCGTATCCAGCAGGAAATCAAAGGGATTGACCGGCAGCAGTTCCAGCGTCATCTCGACGCTGATCCTGAGCTCGGTGGTGAGCCCGACGAACTCCAGGCGGGCTTCATGGTTGCCGTAAACGTCCTGCCGCCAGGTCATCTGCAGCGGCTCGGGTTGCGCCTCGAGACGATAGTCGTCAACCCTGGTGCGACCATGCGGCGCGGGGCGCAGACGGACCAGGTGCGGTGCCAGAGGAACAGCCCGGTCGTACGCAGAATGCGTCACATGGCTGAGCCGTGCCCGAACAGCTGTGGGATCGGTGGTGATGTGCAAGCCTCGCTTGGACCGCGGGCCATGCCACCCGACGCGATGATGCTAACAGGCCGTCGGGTTGCGCCGCAGCTTCAGCCCCTGGCCGGTTTAGCATCAAGGCATGCCCGCCGCATCTGCCTCCGGCTCGGCTGCGCAGCAGGTTGCGCCGCCGGCCGTGTCGCGTCACGGATCGATCTGGCCTTTCCTGCTGTTGGCCGGCTGGGTGCTGGGTAGCGCGATCCAGTTGCAGCAGGGGCAGTTGTATCCCTGGCCGGTCTATCTGCTGGTCCTGCTGCCCGGTGCCGGTCTGGCGCTGCTGCTGGCCCGAAGTCGCCGGGGACGGGCGCTCTTCAGGCGCATGGCATGGTTCGCCGCTCTTCTGTCGGGCATGCTGATCGGCTTTGCCCTGGTCGGCCTGCGTTCGGCGCACTATCTGGCGCGCGCGTTGCCTCCCGAGTTGGAGGGGCGGGACATCGAACTGGTGGCCCGGGTGACGCGCATGCCGCAGCAAAGCGAGATAGGCGTGCGCCTGACGCTGCGGCCCGAAGCCGCCTGGCTGAATGGCGCGCCGGTCGAACTGCCCGCGCGCGTCCTGGTCGGCTGGTATGGCGGATCATTCCCTGGCGCGTCGATCAACCCCAACGAGTCAGCGCGGCCGCCAGCACAAGTGCTGGCCGGTGACCGCTGGCGGTTCACGGTGCGGATCAAGGCGCCGCATGGGCATGTCAATCCCCATGGCTTCGACTATGAGCTGTGGCTGTGGGAACAGGGTGTGCAGGCGGTTGGAACCGTGCGACTGGCGGCTGGCGCCACGGCGCCCAAGCGTCTCGAGACAAGCTGGCTTTACCCGGTCGAGCGACTGCGCCAGGGCGTGCGTGATGCAGCGTTCGAACGCCTGGACGAGCGCCGGCTGGCCGGCGTCATCGCCGCCCTGGTGGCGGGCGACCAGAACGCCATCGAGCGCGCCGACTGGGACGTGTTTCGCGCCACCGGAGTGGCTCACTTGATGAGCATTTCGGGCCTGCACATCACCATGTTCGCCTGGCTTGCTTTTGGCTTGAGCGGCTGGCTCTGGCGCCGTTCGCCCCGGCTTTGCCTGCTGGCGCCGGCGCAGCATGCGGCCTTGTTTTTTTGCTTGTTGCTGGCCGCCGCCTACGCGTTTTTCAGCGGCTGGGGGGTGCCGGCCCAGCGCACGATCCTGATGCTCGCCACCATGGTCGTGCTGCGCTGGAGCGGCCGGCGCTGGCCCTGGCCCTATGTCTGGCTGCTGGCTTGCGCGGTGGTCGTCGCGGCCGACCCCTGGGCCCTGCTGCAGGCCGGCTTTTGGTTGAGTTTCGTTGCCGTGGCTGTGCTTTTTGCATCGGGGCGCGGCGCTGCCGACGCGCCCGCCGGCATCGGTTCACGCCTGCTGGCCATGCTGCGCGAACAATGGGTCATCACCCTGGCGTTGACGCCGCTGAGTCTGCTGCTGTTTCAGCAGGTGTCGGTGGTCGGGCTGCTGGCTAACCTTGTCGCCATCCCCTGGGTCACCCTGCTCATCACGCCGCTCTCGATGCTCGGCGCACTGTTGCCCGTGCTGTGGGACGCCGCGGCCTGGGCCATTCGCGCCCTGTCCTGGTATCTGCAGTTTCTGGTCGAGTTTCCACTGGTGACGGTCTCGACGCCGGCCGCGCCGCTGTGGGCCGGCATTGCTGCGGGCGCCGGTGGCGTCATGATGGTGCTGCGCTGGCCCCTGGCGCTGCGTTTCGCTGGTCTGGTCTGGGTCGTTCCGGTGCTGCTCTGGCCGGGGGCGCGACCGGCCCATGGGGAATTCGAGGTGCTGGCCGCAGACGTGGGACAGGGCAACGCATTGATCGTGCGCACCGCCGCCCACACCCTGGTGTACGACGCCGGGCCACGCTACAGCCTGGAGAGCGATGCCGGACAGCGGGTGCTGGTTCCGCTGTTGCGCGCGCTCGGCGACCGGGTCGACCTGCTGCTGCTCAGTCATCGGGATAGCGATCACACCGGCGGCGCGGCCGCGGTGCTGAAGATGCAGCCGCAGGCGCTGCTGCTGTCCTCGCTGGAGCCCGAGCATGAGTTACATCGGCTGCGAGCGGCAGCGCGCTGCCACGACGCCGCGGAGGGTGGCCAAGCCTGGCAGTGGGACGGGGTGCGCTTTGAGGTGCTGTCGCCGCGTTCGGCCGATTACGACGGCTTGCCGCGCTCAAACACCCTCAGTTGCGTGCTGCGGATATCAAACCCGCGCAGTGCCGCGCTGCTGACTGGCGACATTGAAGCCGCACAGGAGCTGAGTCTGGTGCAACGGCGTTCTGGCGCCGGGGCTGCCGGACGTTCGGGCTTGCAAGCCGACCTGTTGCTGGTGCCGCACCATGGCAGCAAGACCTCGTCCAGCGCCGCATTGCTGGCGGCGGTGCAGCCCTCGCTGGCGCTGGTCCAGAGCGGCTATCGAAATCGATTTGGCCATCCGGCCGATTCCGTCATGCAACGCTATCGCGACTTGGGCGTACCGGTATTCGATTCGCCCCGCTGCGGCGCTGCGCTTTGGCGCTCTTCCGAGCCGGCTTCTGTGTCCTGTCAGCGTCAGGCACGGCAACGCTACTGGCTGCACCGCTTGCCTTGACCCTTGGCCGCCTAGCGAGCCGCATCGGCGAGGGCGGCCGAACTTGCCATGCTGCTGACGCGGCGAAGGAAGGAACATGCTGCCATTCGACGAGATGTAGGACGCCTTGCCCTACCAGGGCGGCAATGCGCGCGAGCACTACCGGAACTACGCGTCCTGGCTGGCGGCCCAGGCGCCGGGGGTGATGCGTGCGCGGCGTGAAGAGGCCGAGATGATCTTCCGCCGCGTCGGCATCACCTTTTCCGTCTACGGGTCGATGGACGAGGTGCAATCGGGCACCGAGCGGCTGATTCCGTTTGACCTGATCCCGCGCATCATCCCGGCGCAGGAGTGGGCAGAGCTTGAGCGAGGACTGGTGCAGCGTGTGACAGCGTTGAACCGGTTCATTCATGACGTCTAGCACGACCAGGAGATCCTGCGCGCCGGGGTGATTCCCGCGACCCAAGTGTTGGAAAACGCCCAGTACCGCCCCGAAATGCGCGGCGTCAAGGTGCCGAATCGGATCTATTCACAAATCGCCGGCATCGACATCGTGCGCGCGGCGAATGCCTCTGGAGCGGGCGAGTATTACGTGCTGGAGGACAACCTGCGCGTTCCGAGCGGCGCCAGTTACATGCTGGAAGATCGCAAGATGATGATGCGGCTGTTTCCCGATCTGTTCCAGCGCAACCCGGTGGCGCCGGTCGCGCATTACCCGGACCTGCTGCTCGAGACCCTGCGCGACAGCAGTGCGGCCGATGAGCCCACGGCGGTGCTCCTGACGCCGGGGATGCACAACAGTGCCTAGTTCGAGCATGCATTCCTGGCGCAGCAGATGGGGGTTGAGCTGGTCGAGGGGGGTCAAGGAGGTGCGCGGCGCTGGTGGCTATGGCATGCTGATCGGACCGGCAGCGTCTTCGGCCGAAATGGCAACGTTTCGCGAGGCGCTAAGGGCGAACCCGGCGCGCTACGTCGCGCAGCCGACGCTGAGCTTGTCGACCTGTCCGACCTACGTCGAGCGCGGCATCGCGGCGCGCCATATCGACCTGCGACCTTTTGTGCTCAGTGGCAAGACGGTGCAGATGGTGCCGGGCGGCTTGACCCGCGTCGCGCTGAAAAAGGGGTCCCTGGTCGTCAACTCCTCGCAAGGTGGCGGCACCAAGGACACCTGGGTGCTGGAAAGCTAAGGACAGGCCCTAATCATGCTCAGCCGCACCGCCGACCACCTGTTCTGGATGTCGCGCTACACCGAGCGCGCTGAAAACACCGCACGGATGCTCGACGTCAACTACCAGACCTCGCTGCTGCCGCAGTCCTCGGCGGTGGCCCAGCTTGGCTGGCAGGGCCTGCTCAGCATCAGCGAACTGCTGCCCGCCTACAGCGCGAAGCACGGTGAAGTGAACCCGTCGCAGGTGATGGAATTCATGGTCAGGGACGACCACATTCCGTCGTCGATCGCCAGTTGCCTGAAGGGCGCGCGCGAGAACGCCCGGGCCGTGCGCGGAACGCTGACGACGGAAGTTTGGGAAACCCAGAACCAGACCTGGCTTGAACTCCAGCGCATGGTGTCGGCCGGTGAACTCGAGCGTGAGCCCGGGCAGTTCTTCGAATGGGTCAAGTACCACTCGCACCTGTCGCGCGGCGTGACGGTTGGGACCATGCTGCAGGACGAGGCCCTGCACTTCATGCGCATGGGCACGTTTCTGGAGCGTGCCGATAACACGGCGCGCCTGCTGGATGTGAAGTTTCACGCCGTTCAGAGCGATTTCTTTGGCGCCGCCAGCGAGCGCGACCAGGAGTACGACTTCTACCACTGGAGCGCCATCCTGCGCAGCGTCAGCGGCTTCGAAATCTATCGCAAGGTGTACCGCAACGTGATCCAACCCGAACGCGTTGCCGAGCTGCTGATCCTGCGGCCGGACATGCCGCGCTCGCTGCACGCCAGCATGAACGAGGTGGTGCACAACCTGGCACGGGTGGCCGCGAACCCGGCTGGCGAGGCCGTGCGGCGCGCCGGGCGTTTGCAGGCCGATCTGCGTTACGGCCGCATCGAGGAAATTCTGGCGACTGGCCTGCACGCCTACCCCAGCCAGTTCCTGGACCGTGTCAACGAACTGGGTGTCCAGATCGGTCGCGAATTTCTGGTGTCTGCTGATTAGCGAAGCGAGCGGGTTCGCGTGGCTCGGCGCAGGTGCGCTGCGTGGTGGGTAAGGCCGGTGGTCCGCCGTCCGTGGTGCAACTGACGGTCGTGGCTTGGTTGGCTGGGCCGGTGGTCCGGATATCCGTTCACAGGCTCACGCTCGCGGTCCACTTTGGTTGGCGTTTGAGTCTGGTGTACGCAAACACCTTGGTTGGCGCGCCGTCTTGGTCGCGACCGCGAATGGAGCCTGCGCCCCCTCACCCCAGCCCTCTCCCCCGAGTACGGTGGAGAGGGAGCGCCATGCCTCCCTCTCCCGCTTGCGGGAGAGGGTTGGGGTGAGGGTCGCTGCGGGCGGCCGCCTCCCGTCCGATTCAAGCTCGCCGCTAATCAGGACGCCCGTTCAGCGCTTGGTGTCGCCAGCGGATGCCTTACGCCGCATGGCCGCCGCCACTTCCTGGCCCAGTTCAATCACTGCCATCGCGTAGTAGCTGCTCCGGTTGTAGCGGGTAATGACATAGAAGTTTTCAGTGCCGGCGACATACTGCGGATCGGCAGTGCCGTTTTGCAACTCCACCAGGGCGAGTCGCCCGTTGTGGTTGCGTCCCGCCTCGTCCAGCAGCGCGCCCCGGGAACTGAAACCGCTCGCATCGAAGGTCGGCAGGATGTCCGGCAGCAGCAGCGCTTCCAGATCGAGCCGGTTGCTGTCGAACCTCACCGCGTAATGGGTCGGCATGCCGGGTTGCCAGTTGAACGCCTTCAGGTAGTTGGCGACCGATCCAATGACATCGGCCGTGCTGTGAAACAGATCAATCCTGCCATCGCCGTCGAAATCAATGGCAAAACGCAGCATGCTTGAAGGCATGAATTGCGGCATCCCCATGGCGCCGGCGTAACTACCGCGCCAGGCCAGGGGGTTGATACCGGCATGGCGCTTCAGGTGCAGGAAATGTCCCAACTCGGAGCGAAAGAACGCGCGCCGCTCAGCGGCACGCGGATGCTCGGTGGGGAAGTCGAGGCTGAGTGTGGCCAGTGCGTCGAGCACACGAAAGTTGCCGAGCTGCCGGCCGTAAACCGTCTCGACGCCGATCACGCCGACGACGATTTCCGGCGGAACGCCAAAGTCCTTTTCCACCCGTTCCAGCCAGGCCTTGTTGGCGGTCCAGAAGGCGACACCGGCCTTGATTCGCACCGGCTCGATGAAGCGACTTCGGTACAGCTGCCAGTTCTTTGCCGCCGTTGCCGCCGCCGGCAAGATGAGCCGGGCCACGACGGGAAGCTGCCGCGCCGCGCTGATGGCCTGGTAAACCTGGTCCCGATCAAGCCCCTGCTGTTCGGCAATCTCGTCGGCCAGCAGCATGGCGTCCGCGCGCCCGGCATAACTGGGCGTTGCCGCGGCTTTTCTTGCCTTGACCTGTTGCGCCGCGGTTCCCGGTTTCTTTGCATTGACCGCTGTCGTCGCCTGTGCCGGCATGGACAGGGTCAGAGCGGCAATTCCAACGGCGGCCAGCCAGCGGCACGAAGCGCTCAGAGAATTGCCTAACTTGGCCATGACAGGCGCCTGAATTCACGGCGCAGCGTCTTGAGATCGCCTAAGGCCCTTCGCGCATAGCGCTGCGCCTCCAGCCGCAGCAGCCAATCGTGCAGGGCCTGGCCCTGCTCGGCAAAGCGCAAGCGAACCAGCAACGCCAGCTGGCGCGGCGGACTGCTGTCGGACAGCTGCAAGCCGCGCGAGCGCAAACCCTGCCGGGCTCGATGCAGCAGGCGCAGCCAGGGGTCGATGCGGTAACGTTCCCAAAGGGTCCACAGGGCGCCAATGCTGCTTGCCGCGACGACCAGGCCAATCAGCAGGTAGGCCAGGTCTTCCCAGCTAGGCGCTTGAAATCCAAGATCCCGCAGCAGATCGAGTTGTCGGCTTTGCGAATAGCTCAACACCCACTGGTTCCAACTGTTGTTCATGGCCTCCCACATGGCGCGCAGGCTGCGCGCCAGATCCGGATTGACCGTGCCAAGCACCGCGCCGACCAGACCGGTCGCCGCGATCAGACGCGTTGCCGTGCCAACCCGGCCGGGGGATACCGCGCCAGTCGGGTCGACCCGGACCCAGCCCTGGCCGGCCTGCCAGATCTCGGCCCAGGCATGGGCGTCGCGCTGGCGCAGGATCCAGAAGCCGTCGAACTCGTTCAGCTCGCCGCCCTGGTAGCCGGTGACGATGCGCGCCGGGATGCTGAGCGCGCGCATCAGTATGACAAACGATGAGGCGATATGTTCGCAAAAACCTGCCTTGCGGTCGAACCAGAACTCGTCGGCGGTATCACGCCCGTACAGGCCTGGCTCCAGGGTGTAACGGTAGCCGCCGGTGCGCAGGCGCTCCAGCGCGACGTCGGCGAAATCGATGGCACGGGCCGAGGCCAGGCGCGGGTCGCGCCGCAACTCGGCGGCCCAGGCCAGGGTGCGCGGATTGAAGCCGTCGGGCATTTCAAGGAACTCGGCAAGACTGGTCTCGACCCGGGTTGGCCCATGGCGAAATTGCGGGTAACTCTCCGCCTTGTAGCGGACGATCTCGGTGATGGGTTGTTTCGCCAGCCATACCAGGTCGGCGGTCATCGTCAACGGCTGTCCGGGCAGTTGCGGCGCAGTCGCGCTGGCTTCCAGCACAAAGATCCAGGGCCGCAGGCTTGGCTCCATGGTGACTTCGTAACGGTAGGGCGGGCCGGAAGTCTGCAGGTTGGCGTGATGCGGGAAGCGCGGTACCCCGGCAGCCCCCAGCGGCGACCATTGGCGGCCATCAAATCGCGACAGCACCGGGCCCCGAAAGTACAACTCCCGGTACGTTGGTGTGGCGCCCTCGAAACGGATGCGCAGGGCGATGCTGTCATCAAGCGCCAGCGTTGCGATGGTCCCGACCTCCATGGTCGCGGACAGTCCGCTGCGCCCGCTCATCCCATCACCCGGGATTCCCCAAAGCGGCGCGATGCGCGGAAACAGCACAAACATTAGCGCCATGATGGGCGCGCCGAGCAGGGCCATCAAGCCCGCCGTGCGCGCCGCCTGCCAGAGCGGCGGCCGGCCCACCGGCATGTGCGTGTTGACCAGGGCCGTGAGCAGGCCGAGCAGGGCAATCAGCATTCCGGCCGCAGTCAGCAGCGACTGCGAGAAGAAGAAGTTGGTCAGCATGGCGAAGAAACTGAGGAAAAAGATGACGAAGGCATCGCGCTTGGCACGCAACTCCAGCGTCTTGAGCGTCAGCAGGACCACAATCAGCGTCACCCCGGCATCGCGCCCGAGCAGGGTCCGGTGCGTGTAGAGGGTTGCCGCGATGGTCAAGGCCAGCAGGGTCAGCAGCCACCACTGGGGCGGCAGGTTTCGGTTGCCGACGGCCAGGTAGCCGCGCCAGAACAGGACCAGGGCGGCCAGCAGGCTGCACCAAAGCGGCAGCCGTTGCACCTGGGGCAGGATGACCCAGCCAATGACGGCGAGCAGGAACAGTGTGTCGCGTCCCTCGCGCGGCAACTGTCCAAGGCGCGCGAACGAGCCGGTCAGCATAGCGCCAGTGCCTCCAGGCATCGGTCGCGATGCAGCGGGCCCGAGGCCGGCCGAATCTTGATCGCGGGAAGCCGCAGACCATAGTCCATCCCCTGCTCCTCGGCGCGCAAGACCCAGGCACAGAGGCGCGACAGCCTGTGTTCGATGTCGCTGTGCGCCGAGCCGGCCTGCGCCAGGTCAAACCACAGCTCGTAGCGCTGGGCCTGGTTCGAGTCCCGGCTGACCAATTCATCGGCCTTGGCAAACTTCTTCCAGACCACCAGTTTCATGGGATCGCCGCGCCGGTAGGCCCGCACCCCGTCGAACTCGCCGGTGCTTTGCAGCGCCGCACTGGACGCGCTGCCGGCCTTGGGTTCACCGGGCGGGAAGGGCGGCGCCTGCGGCTCAGGCCTTGGGTAGATGAGCACCTTGGACGCCGGCTGCCAGACCGTCCAGACACGAAAGGTTCCCAGCGGAAAGCGGGTCTCAGCCGTCAGCACCGGGCTGGCGTGCAGGCCACGCCGCTCCGGTTTCCAGCCGACCTGGGCCAGGCTGCTGCCTTGGCCAGGCACGTCGATCCAGGACCAGTGTCCGCTGCCCAGGACGGAGAGCCCGATGCCGTGACGCACCAACCGGTCGGGATTGATCAGACGCACCTCGATCATGACCGGCGCACCGGCGAATTGAGGAAGCGGGGGTTGTGTCGAAAGGGTCAGGCCGCGCAGCGTGCCGTGGCAAACATGCATGCCCACCACCGCGCTGCCGGCGAGCAGGAAGGTCAACAGGTAACCAAGGTTGAGCTGGTAATTGATGGAGGCCACCAGCAGCAAGAGCAGGGTGGCTGCCAGCATGAAACCGGGGCGGCTTGGCAGGATGTAGACGTTGCGCTGGGTCAGCGTGACGCTGTCGCTCGGATGCAGCCGAGCCTGCCACCAGCGGCGCAACCGGCGCTGGACCAGCGTAACGGGGTTCAGCGTCATGGCCAAACGATCCCCCTCTCCACCGTTATCGGGGGCGAGGGCAGGGGTGCGGGGGTGCGCGGGCGCCATGACAGATGAGGGCTCTATGTCACTCGTCATGGGTCATCCGTCATGCAAGCGCAGCGCGCTGTCATCGGTCAAGCAAGCGGCACCGATTCGAGCATGGCGCGGACCTGCTCCACGGCACCGAGTCCGGCGTCATTCACCGGGATCAGCCGGTGCGCCACGGTTTGCGCGATCGTTGCCTGCACGTCGTCGGGCGCCACGTAATCACGGCCGCTGAGCAGCGCCTGCGCGCGCGCCACCCGCAGCACGGCCATACCGGCACGCGGACTCAGGCCCTGCACAAACCAGCGGCCGGAGCGCGTCGCGGCGACCAGATCCTGAACATAGTCCAGCAACGGTTCGGCCGCGTGCACCCGCAGCACCTCCTGTTGCAAGGCCAGCAGTTGCTCGGCGTCGAGCAGGCTCTTCAGGGCCAGCACCATGTGGCGGCGCTCCTGGCCCGACAGCAACGTGCGCTCGGCGGCGCGGTCCGGGTAACCGAGCGAAATGCGCATCAGGAATCGATCGAGCTGAGACTCGGGCAGGGCATAGGTGCCGAGCTGATCGTGCGAGTTCTGCGTCGCGATCACAAAGAAGGGCGAGGGCAGCGGCCGGGTCTCGCCTTCGACGCTGACCTGTTTCTCCTCCATCGCCTCGAGCAGGGCGCTCTGGGTCTTCGGGCTGGCCCGGTTGATTTCGTCGGCCAGCAGCACCTGGGCAAAGATCGGCCCGGGATGAAAGACAAATTCGCCCTTGCCGCGCTCGAACACCGAGACACCGGACAGATCGCTGGGCATCAGGTCCGAGGTGAACTGCACGCGCGAGAACTGCAGGCCAAAGGTGCGCGCCAGCGCATGGGCCAGGGTGGTCTTGCCGACCCCGGGCACGTCCTCGATCAGCAGGTGCCCGTTGGCCAGCAGGCAGGCCACGCCGTCCTGCACCTGGGCCGGCTTGCCGACAATGACCGTGTTAAGCTGGTCAAGAATGGATAGGAGCTTTTTTTGTGTGTTCATGGATTGTGAAATCGTTGCAGCGTGACCTTACCGCAAAAAGCAGTCTAACGAGCCGCAGGACCGCCGAGGAACGATGCCAGGGCTGGACTTCGCCGTGAAAAGGACCGGTTTTTTCCAGCATCGGGCCTGTGAGGAACACAATATGGGCGCTGGGCACCCGGAATGTCCGCAGCGGCTGGTGGCGATCAGGCAGCGTCTGCTCGCCACCGGACTGTCCGCTTCCCTGCAGCATTTCGAGGCCCCGCGGGCCGAGCGCTCAAGCCTGCTGCTGGCTCATGCAGAGAGCCATATCGACCATCTGGCGAGCATCGCGCGCGACGTTGCCACCGCGGGCGACGTGGACGGCATGGAGCTGCGCTACGTCGACCCCGATACGGCAATGAATGCGCACAGTTGGGATGCTGCTTTGCGCGCGGCCGGGGCTGCCGTCGCGGCGACCGACGCGGTGCTGGCCGGGGAACTCGACAACGCCTTTTGCGCCACCCGACCGCCCGGACACCATGCCTGCCGCGATCGGGCCATGGGGTTTTGTCTCATCAACAATTTGGCCGTGGCCGCCCTGCACGCGCTCGCGCGCCATGGACTGCAGCGCGTCGCCATTGTTGACTTTGACGTGCACCACGGCAACGGCACCGAGGACATTGTTGCCGGCGACCCGCGCATCCTGATGCTGAGCTTTTATCAGCATCCGTTTTACCCGACCGGCGGTTCGCGCTCGAAGGCGACCAATTTGGTGAACGTTCCAGTCCCGGCCGGCACCGGTGGCGCCGTGGTGCGTGACCTGGTTCAGCGCCTCTGGCTGCCGCGGCTGGAGCAACATGCGCCCGAGATGATCTTCATCAGCGCCGGTTTCGACGCGCACCGGGAAGACGATCTGGGTGGCATGGCCCTGGTCGAGGACGACTACCGCTGGATCACCGAACAACTGATGGTGGCGGCGCAGCGCCACGGCAGCGGCCGCATCGTCAGCTGTCTGGAAGGCGGCTACAACCTGAACGCGCTGGGTCGAAGCGTGGAAACCCATTTGCGTGTCCTGGCTGAGTTATGAGAGCGCGAGAAATCAGTTCCGTTCCTTTGGCCGCCAGCAGCCACGTCGTGGCGGCGCAAGTCCCATCGGCGGATACCTCGCCCCTGATCGTGCAGCGCGATGCGCGCGGCGTTTACCGCCTGACCATGAATCGCCCGGCGAACCGCAATGCCCTGAGTGAAGCCATGCTTGCCGCGTTGTTGCAGGCGCTGCAGCGGATCGCCGCTGACGAGCAGTCCAGGCTGGTGTTGCTGGCTGCGGTCGGCAGCGTTTACTGTCCGGGATGCGATCTGAAGGAATTGACGGCGCATCCAACGCTCGCCTATTACCAGAAGATTTTCGGCCAAGTCAATCAGGTCATGCTGGATATTCAGAGGCTGCCGGTCCCGGTGATCGCCGTGGTGCAAGGCGTGGCGACGGCGGCCGGCTGCCAACTGGTGGCGCAGTGCGACTTGGCCATTGCCTGCGACGAGGCCAGGTTTGCCACCAGCGGCATCAAACACGGCCTGTTCTGCGCCACGCCCAGCGTGCCGCTGGTGCGCAACGTGCCAGCCAAACATGCGATGGAGATGCTGCTGACCGGAGACTTCATCAGCGCGGCTCAGGCCGCCGAACGCGGCCTGATTAACCGTGCCGTGCCGCTTGGGTCGTTGCAAGCGGCTGTCGAGGAGTTGGTGAGCGCCATCCTTGCCACGCCGCGCCATGCTGTTGCCATGGGCAAGGCGCTGTTCTACCAGCAGCGCGAGATCGGCGTGGCAGCGGCCTACCAACTGGCCGGCCAGGCCATGGCGGTCAACATGATGGACCCGGAAGCGCAGGAAGGGGTGTTGGCATTCACCCAGAAACGCGCGCCGAAGTGGAGACTCGGAAAATGAATGGCCATTGCTTCTCCGCAGCGCGTGGTGCGCGTGGTGCGCGTGGTGCGCATGGTGCGCGTGGTGAGCACGGTGAGCTGAATCGACCCATGGTTGCCTCGGCGCTCTGGTCCGAACTTCCGGACAAAATCAAGGCTTGATTCCTGGAGCAAGATTGATGACAACGACCTGGCGCGGCATTCTCCTGACGTTTCTGCTGCCCGCGACCGTCGCGGCGCAGTCGGTGACCATTGTTGGCGACAGCGACTGTGCCCAGTGGTCGCACGATCCGGCTGCGGCGAAGGCCAGTTGGCTGCTCGGATACCTGAGCGGGATGAACATGGTTTGGTCGGGCGAGGGCAAGGCGCCGCGCAACCCCCTTGGGCAGTTCACCAGCGGCGCACAGGCCTACAGATGGATGGACGGCTTTTGCAAACTCAATCCGGGTAAGAAGATCAGCGACGGCGCCGGCGTGCTGTTCTTTGAACTGGCGAGCAGGAAGCAACCCTAGCGCGACCGCAATAGCCGGTCCGACCCGAGCCGTGAAGGTCTCAGTTCCGGCAACTTGATGGACGGTGCCTCGGCGCGATCGTGCCGCCGCAAGACCAGATGACCTGCCCGGACGCATAGGTTGCCGACATGACAATGGCGCGGCCCGAGAGATTCGGATCTCCCTTGGCCGTGACTGTGATGGCCGATCCGTTCCAGGCAACACTCGACACATAGTCGCTGGTTTGATTCATGCCTATCCGGTTGACACCCAAGGACACTACCCGTAGTGGCTACGCCTTGGCCGGGGCGGCCGAATGATTCCAACGCCCGGCGTACAGCGCGTCGTAGGTCGGCCCTGCGACGCGAGTCCCGATGCCGAGCACCGAGGCGAACGCCGTCATCGGGTAGAAGCGCCGGTTGAAGCGGAACACGAACTCGTTGAGGTAGGCCGGCAGGTGCTGCGCGCTCACGCCGTGATGCGTACCGAGCAGCCACGCCTTCAGGTTGGAGAACACGAGATGGATCATCGGCAGCGCCTTCTCGGCCTTTTCCGGGTCGCCATCGAGTACGACGCGATCGTGGCCGTAGTCCATGACCGCCAGGTTGTCGTACCCC
>JBCKPE010000022.1:0-25048 GCA_038901875.1 Burkholderiaceae bacterium | reverse complement strand
CTCGGCCTGCGCACTGTCATCAGCCAGGCCGAGGGATTTCGTGGCTTCAAGGTGAATCGGGGGATCGAGTCACCTGAGCGCTACATCCTGCAGATTTTTTGGGACAGCCTGGAAGACCATACCGTGGGCTTCCGGCAATCCGATCTGTTCACGCGTTGGCGCGCCATCGTCGGTCCGTTCTTTGCTGCCGCGCCGGTGGTTGAGCACTTCAACCTGGTGGCGAAATCTGATTGAACGCGCACCGAATAATCAAGAACATGCTGCGACGTCCGATCAAGTACTGTCGAAACTGCGGAACGCTGGTCACCTACCGGGTCCCGGATGACGGTGACATCAAGGAGCGCGCTGTGTGCCCGGCCTGTGACACCATCCACTACGAGAACCCGCTCAACGTGGTTGGAACCATCCCGTATTTCGGCGACCGGATCCTCTTGTGCAAGCGCAACATCGAGCCGCGCAGGGGCAAGTGGACATTGCCAGCAGGTTTCATGGAACTCGGTGAAACAGCGGCCGAGGGCGCGCTGCGGGAAACCGATGAGGAAGCTGGCGCCAAGGTTGAGTTGGAACAGCTGTTCAGCGTGATGAGCGTGCCCCGGGTTGGGCAGGTCCATCTGTTCTTTCGAGCCCGTCTGCTCAGCGACCAGTTCAGTCCGGGCCACGAGACGATTGAAGCTCGACTGTTCCTGGAGCAGGAAATTCCCTGGGAAGAACTGGCCTTTCGCACCGTCAAGGAAACGCTCGAACGCTACTTCCTGGACCGTCGCGCAGGGCGGTTTCAGACCCACACGGTCGACATCACCTAGGGCGCCGCTCAGGCGCCCGCTTGGTGCACCTGCCCGGCATCAGCCGCCCCGCAACTGTTGCAAACAACGCCCTGCCCGGCATCGCGAGAACGAAAAAGATGGGGTCAGAAATCCCGGCTTATTCCCCCTTGCCTTTTGCCGGCGCTACCTAGAATGAAATCACAACAACAGGCAGACCGACGACATGGGTCCGCATGGTTCCCGAAGCTCTCGGGTACGGCAAGCAGCCAGTGATTTTCCTAAGAAAGGTGGCGAACATGGACAAGAAGACAGAACGACTCCCGTTCCGGGTAGAGATTGCGACCGACCGTGACATGCACGAGGTGGCAAGACTTCGCTCCTTTGCCTACGGCCGGCACCTGCCCGGACTGGGCGAAGCGCTGCAAAAGCCTGAACCGGCCGACTACGCACCCGGCTGCCAGGTCTTCATCGCCAGGTCAAAACTTGACGGCGAGATGCTCGGCACGCTCAGAACCCATGCCAACATTCATCGGTCCTTGCCGCTGGAGGCATCCATCGAACTGCCAACCCGACTCTCGGGAAGCCTCATGGTCGAGACGACCCGGCTCAGCATACTGGGTGGCGAGGGCGCCTCGCTGGTTCGCAACACATTGTTCAAGGCCCTGCACAGCTACTGCCTTGAGCAGAAGGTGGACTGGATGCTGGCCACCGGACGTCGCCCGGTCGACCGCATTTACGACGGCCTGCTGTTCAAGGATGTGATTGAACCAGGCGCCTATTACCCAATGGTGCACGTGGCCGGTGTGCCGCACCGCGTCATGATGCTGTCGCCGGTCGGCGCGCAAGCGCTCTGGGCCGCCCACAAGCATCCATTGTTTGAATTCATGGTCGAAACCTACCACCCGGACATCGACCTGTCCCTTGCCGGATCACTGCAACCCTCGCAGCAGCCGGTTCCCGTCCCTGTGGGAATCCGTCCACTACCGGCACCGTTGCCAGCGCGCGGACGGCGCTGGGCTTCCTTTGGCTTGGGTCTGGCGGCGGCCTGAGCAGGACGGAAAGCAATCGAGCGCGGTGGCGCGGGCAGTCCTCGGGCTGCCCGCTCAGTGCAGGCTCAAGCGAATCTGCGGGCTCTGCGAATCGGCGGTTTCGTTTTGCGCGCGAATCTGCTGAACGAACTTGAGGACCTCGGGATCCTCGATCAGGTCAACGCATGAGCGGGCTTGCAGAATTCTTTCCGCCTCAACCGGCTTGCTCACCCCGTAGCCCTGTGCATAGTTGATCCCGGCGTCGGCGATCGCCTGAATCGTCGGCAGGTCCTCGGCAAACTCACCCACCGAGCGCATGCCCAGGCTTCGTGCCAGTCCGGCAATCGCCTCGATGATGACCATCCCGGCCGGATTGCGCGGCGCGTCCTTGATCAGGGATCCGTCGAGCTTGAGCGCGTCGGCCGAGAGTCCCTTGAGGTAGCCAAACGACGAGTAGCCCGCTCCGAAATCGTCGATCGCCACTTTGGCCCCCAGGGCCTGGGCCCGACGAATCAGCCGCTGCATGACCTTGATATCGGTCAGCGCGACACTTTCGGTGATCTCCAGGCACATCAGGGAAAGAGCCTCCTTGTGCCGGGAGAACAGGTCGAACAACTCCTCGACGAAGGTTTCGTCATTGAGCGATCCGGCCGACAGGTTGACACCGACAAAACGCGTGTTGGGAAGCTTATCGATGTTGGTCTCCAACCAGTCGATGACCGTCGTCACGACCCAACGATCAATGATCGCGATCTTGCCGTAAGCCTCGGCCGTGTCGATCAGGATCGAGGCCGGGATGATTTCACCGTCGGGTTTGCGCTGGCGCAGCAGCACCTCGAAATTCAGTGAGTCGTAAGGCGCCGACAGTGACATGATGGGCTGCATCACCAAGAACAGGCCAGGCGGCGTCTCGCCCTGTTCCAGGCAACCGACCAGCTCGAGCTGCTCCTTGTGGTATTTGAAAAACGTGGAATCGCCCTCCACCACAAGCAGATGTTCTTCGCGTCTTTTCTTGGCCAGGCGACAGACGGTGTCGGCCCCCGATACAAGTTCCTTCATCGTCACCGCACCAAATCGGATCGTCTCGACCAGCCCGCCGGATATGCTCAGCGTGAAACTCTGGGTATCGATCATGTAGGGCGTGGACGCAATCAGAGAAACGATCGCCTCGCAGCGTTGTCTGGCCTCTTCAATGGTCGCCGTCGGGAAGGCAACGACGAACTCGTCACCACCCACCCTGGCCAGCACATCTTCGGGCAGCAAGCGACTCTTCATCCGCTCGCAAACCTGCTTGAGGACCGCGTCCCCGGCCGAATGGCCGTACAGGTCATTGATCAGCTTGAATCGATCCAGGTCAAAGTAAACCAGAGCCGCGGGAAGGTTTCCCGTGCCTTCATCAAATATCAATCCCAAGCCGCGCAGGTTGAGACATTGGGTCAGAGGATCGTGGCTGGCCAGAAACTGCAGCCGGTCCATCGCGTTGACCTTGTCCGTGATGTCCTGCAACGACCCTTCAACGGCATTTCCGTCGGCGCTCGAAGCCTTGATGGCAAACCACCGGTCATCATCAATCGGTGAGCCTTCGGCATGCGCCCTGGCCTGCATTTCGATTGAGGATCGATCAACGGAGCCCCGCAGCGCGGAGATCTGCTCCCAAGTATCAGCGCCGAAAATTTTCGAGAAGTGGGTCGATTCCAGATTCCTGATCGCGCGCAATTGCGAGCGGAATTCAAGGTTCATTTTTTGCACGAAACCGCTGACGTCCAGCGTGAAGAGTCCGATCGGCGAATCTTCGTAGGCCTTGCGCAACCCCTCTTGCGCGCGCAGCTTCTCGATCCGATCCGCCCGCATGTGCTCGGCGATGGCAACCGCCGACAGCAGGGCGGAGGCGATGGCCGCGGTCACGCTGTTCAGGCCACCCAGCAGTGTGCGCAGGTCCAATGACGCGGCCACCACCTCATTCATGTTCGCAATCAGCGTGATCAACATGGAGGCGGCGTACCAGACGGCAACCCGCGAGTGGCTGTGCGCGAGGATGCGACCCAGATAGAACAGTGCAATCAAGACGCTCAACGTGGTGGCGACCCAGACCACGGGCAGCATGTCCTGATACGACAGGACCAGGCAAACCGGAATGAACAGCAGCGCACTGAGTTGCAATCCGAACAGCAGCCAGCCGGCCCGGATCTGTTTCAGATCGTCCTTGAACAGCAGGCAAAACAGTGCGACGGTGATCGCGTAATACAGCCCGATCGTCCAATGCCGCATGGGCACCAGATACGGGGCTGCGATGGCCTGTCCGAACAGCTCGAAATCGGTACCGGCGGACAGCGATGCCATGCGCATGCTCAGGGCCAGCCAGCCAAAAAAGACCCAGTACAAGGCGACCCGGGTGACCATGGCGGTCAACAGCATGAAAACCGCCAGCACCCCGATTCCAGCCTCGATCAGCGAGCCGGTTCGGTGAAACGACAATTGCGCTTCCTGCAGATCGGCGGCGGACCAGACGGCGGCGGAAATGCGCGCCGGACCTTCATAGCGTCCGCGGCAAATCAACCTTTCCTCGGCGCGTCCGGCCAGCGGTTCCAGCGTGAAACCGGCACGGTAGTGCAACATGCGGCCGGTCACGCCATCGCGCGTCGCGCTACCGAGCAGGCTGCCCTCAGCCTGGCTCCAGCAGGACAGCGAATGCGCGTGTCTCGACGGAAAGTCGATCAGCCACTGATTGACACCGGGCGGCCTGCTTGCGATCAGCGAGAACCAGAATTCCCTGGTCGAACGTCCGGTGCCGACGAAGGCTGCCGGTGTCGCGTTCGCCAGATGCCGCGCCGCTTGCGCCGGACCGTCAATTTGGATCGAGTCGCGGTTCTCCCATACCGCCAGATTCACGGCTCGTCCCGGCTCGGCGCCGGGCTGGTCGCGCATGGAGGCTCCACCGCTGAGGACGACCAGAAGCAACAAGCCCAGGGCAATGGGCCCGACAAGCACCCCGAGCAAGGACAAACCATCGGCGACTCGGTCTCGCAGCGCAGGCAAGCGATGTGCTGACATGCCCGTTTCGTTCGTCATTGGCTCGGTTCCAGATCCAAAAAAAAAGGTTTGCGGCTACTAACCCGCAAACCCCTGTCATTCCTGGTCGGTGTGAAAGGATTCGAACCTTCGACCCCTTGCACCCCATGCAAGTGCGCTACCAGGCTGCGCCACACACCGAAACGCATTGGATTATATCCATGTGATCAGTGCGCCAAGAGCAGATCGCGAATCTCAAACAACTCGCGCCGCACCTGCAACAGGCTCTGTGCCGCGCCGCTGACATCGGCGCGGTCGACCGTTTCCCCGATCTCCTCGCTCGCGGCATCATCAACTTCAATGTCCTCGGGGCCGTCAAGCAACTCGGCCGCGGCGGAACGATGATCGCGCTCAGATTGGACCCACTCCTGAAGCTTGTTTCGGGCACCACTGATGGTGAACCCCTGGTCATAAAGCAGATCGCGAATGCGGCGGATCATCAACACCTCGTGGTGCTGGTAGTAGCGACGATTGCCACGTCGCTTCATAGGTCGCAGCTGCGTGAACTCCTGCTCCCAATACCGTAGCACGTGAGGCTTGACGCCACAAAGCTCACTCACCTCACCGATCGTGAAGTAGCGCTTGGCAGGTATCGACGGGAGAGATTTCTCCATTGAAATCAATGCAGTAGCAAAGAGAGTTATTAGATTACTCCAACTTTTACCCGCAGCAAAGCCAGTTTCAGCGCATTGGCAACAGGGAACAGTCGGATCAAAAAAAATGACGCCGGACTGCGCCTAAAAATGGAATGGCTAAGGCGTGGCAGGCGGGGCTGCCGCCGCCGAAGGCTGACTCGCCGAGGCTGGCGCTGCCGGTGGCGCGGCCACCGGGTCGAGCAGACCGGGAACAGGATTGGCCTTCATCGCCTCCGCCACCGCCTGCTGCACCGGGCTCATGCACTCGTCGGCCATTCGACGCCCAAGTTTCTGGTTCATCAGCATCGACTTGTTGGAGAGTTGCAGCCAAACTGCGCCGGCCTTCCTGTCCTCGAGGCGAATGACACCGGTGCTGGTTTCGACCGGCTGCAACTGGAAGGTGAATCGGTTCATTCTTAGGATGAACTCTCCGGGCGTCTTGCTGTCAGCCTCCAGATTAACGACCACTCCCATCTCACAGGGAATGCGCCCGACAAACACAGCCGAGGACCCAGCCGCGAAGGATTCGCTCTGAGCGAACGCCGGCGCGGCCAGCAGCAGCATGACAAGAATCTGGCTGTGGCTTGGGCGCATGAGTCGCATCAGACCGATGGGCCGGACGCGGCCATCATGTTGCCGATCTCAGCCGGAAGCGTGCAGCCGGTCTGCCGCGCGCGCAACAGGAGCTGCCAGAAATAGCGATAGCTGGCACGGTCATGCAGCCGTCCGTCGACGTCGAGTGGCGCCCATCCTGAATCCATCGCCAGGACAATGATGCGCGCCGCCTGCTCAATCTCCGAATCGTTGGGCGTCATGGCTTTCAGTATCGGCCGTATCTGCGCCGGATGAATGCTCCACATCCGCGTATACCCCAGTTCGACCATGGCCCGGCGCGCCGCCCATTCGACGCCGCCCTCATCACCAAACTCGGTGACAACACTGTGCGACGGGACCTTGCCATAGGCGTGACAGGCCGCTGCAATCTCGAGCTTGGCACGCAGCACCAGCGGGTGGCTGAACTGTCCCGACAAGGACATGGCCTCAAGCGGTATCGCGCCGGCGTGTGAGGAGACAAAGTCCATCAACCCGAAGCTGAGGGATTGCACGCGCGGGTGCGCGGCAATCGCAAAAGCGTGATGAATCGCTGCGGATGACTCCAGTAGCACATGCAGCGGCAGTTCTGGCGTGCCGGCCGCATCCACGGCGTCCACCGCCCGCTGCACGTCGGCCAGGCGCTCAACCTTCGGCAGCATCAGGTGCGACAAGCGCCGGCCGGCCAGACCGACGATGTGTTCGACGTCAGCACCAAAGCTCGGGTGATCGACTGCGTGCACGCGGGTCGCCACACGCGATCCGACCGGCGCCTGCAGCAACAGTTCGGCCACCATCGCCGCGTGCTCGGCCTCGCCGCCGACGGGCGCACCGTCTTCGCAGTCCAGGGTGACGTCAAAGACACAGGCGCCGAACTCTTGAGTGAATTCCGCCTGCATGAGAAGGCTCTTCCTGATCCGCTTCTCGACACCACAATAGTGGTCGCAGACGGGTATCCGGGCGCCCGCCGCAGCCGGACCCAACAGGACCTCCCCGGGTTGTCGCACCGCTCAAGCTTGCAGTAGATGCGCCACGCCAGCCTGTTCGTCCAACAGTTCCTTGAGCGTCTTGTCGATGCAGGACCGGCTGAACGTGTCGATCGTCAATCCCGTCACCAACTTGTATTCACCCGCTTCACAGGTCACGGGAAACCCGAACATCACGTCCTTGGGGATGCCGTACTCCCCATTCGAGGCAATCCCCATCGTGACCCATCTCCCCTGCGTACCGAGAACCCAGTCACGCATATGGTCAATCGCCGCGTTGGCCGCCGAGGCCGCGGAGCTCAGGCCACGGGCTTCGATGATGGCCGCGCCGCGTTTGCCCACCGTGGGCAGAAAGACATTTGCGTTCCAATCCTGGTCGTCGATCATCTGCGCGACACTGGCTCCGCCAACCATGGCAAAGCGGTAGTCGGCATACATGGTCGGAGAATGATTGCCCCAGACCACCAGCTTCTCGATCTCGGAAACCGGCTTTCCGGTCTTGGCCGCAATTTGGCTCGCGGCCCGGTTATGGTCGAGCCTGAGCATGGCCGTGAAGTTGCGCCGCGGCAGGTCCGGCGCGCTCTTCATCGCGATGTAGGCATTCGTGTTGGCCGGATTTCCAACCACCAGTACCTTGACCGCGCGGCTGGCGACGGCGTTCAGCGCCTTGCCCTGCTCGACAAAGATCTTGGCGTTCGCCGCCAACAGGTCCGAGCGTTCCATTCCGGGTCCGCGCGGACGCGCGCCGACCAGCATGGCATAGTCGACATCCTTGAATGCCGTGTGCGGTTCGCCATGCGCCTCCATGCTCAGCAGGAGAGGAAAGGCGCAATCCTGCAACTCCATCATCACGCCCTTGAGCGCCTTCTGCACCTTTTCATCGGGAATTTCCAGCAATTGCAGCGTCACCGGTTGGTCCTTGCCCAGCATTTCGCCGGCGGCGATCCGGAACAACAGGGCGTAACCGATCTGTCCCGCTGCACCCGTCACGGCAACTCGCACAGGCTTCTTGCTCATCTTGAATACTCCAGCATGGGGACGGCGAATCCTGACCTCGAACCACCTCGTCCGCGGCCTGGCAAGTCTTGTTGACCGCCTCAACAAGTGAGGAAAGTGTAGCGTCGATTGTTTCCTCAGCCCCGCCCGTCTTATGTCTTATATAAGATAAGATGGAAGCCAGCATCCGCACGACCCCATGCCACCGGCCCAGTTTCAGACGCGCGACGATTCGACGCCGGTTCCGAGCGCGGCGGCGCCCTCGTTCAGTCCCCTTTACCAACAGATCAGGGGCCTGATCCTGCAAAGTCTGCAGGCCGGTGAGTGGCCTCCCGGTGAGTCGATACCGAGTGAATTGGACCTCGCCGCCCGCTACCGGGTGAGTCAGGGCACCGTGCGCAAGGCGATCGACGAGCTCGCCGCCGACAATTTTCTGGTGCGCCGGCAAGGCAAGGGCACCTTCGTCGCCACCCATGCCGAGGAGGAGGCCAGATACCGCTTCCTCAAGTTGGCCGCGGACAATGGCCCGCTCGGCATGGCGGAACGCCGCATCATTGACTGCAAGCGGCAACGGGCATCAGCCGAAGTCGCGCGCTCACTCGGATTGCGCGTTGGTGACGCCGTGTTGCAGGTTCAGCGCGTGCTCGCGTTCCAGGGCATCGCAACAATCCTGGAAGACATTTGGCTTCCCGGCGCTCCGTTCAAGGGATTGACCGCGTCAAGGTTGACTGCTCATCCCGGGCCGATGTATGCCATGTTCGAGTCGGAGTTCGGTGTTCGCATGGTCCGCGCCGAGGAAAAGATTCGCGCGGTCCGGCCAAACGCCAGCCAGTGCGCCAAGTTGGGCGTCGCCACCGGGACACCCTTGTTGAGTGTGGAGAGGGTCGCCTACACTTACAACAACGTTCCGATGGAACTGCGGCGCGGACTGTACCGAACCGACAGACATCACTACCACCAGCGCCTCAACTAGCCCAGGCGCGCGGCGGGAAGCGCGTGCCGGCTGCACATGAGGGAAAATGACCCGTATGTTGCAATTTCCACGTCAAGCCGCCGGCCGGGAGTACAGCCTGCGCCGGCCGCGCGCCCAACCCCGGCAGCAACACCCGGAAACCAGCCAAGCCATGCCCGATACCTTCAGCAAGCGACCTGAGTTCAGGAACATCAACATCCTCAGAGACCTGCCCAGCTACCGACTGCCGGTGGCCGGTTGGGTCTCGATCCTGCACCGCGTCAGCGGCGCGCTGATGTTTCTGCTTTTCCCATTTGTGATCTGGATGTTCGACGTCTCGGTATCGTCCGAGATTTCGTTCGCCCGGTTCACCGCCGCCCTCACGCTTGGTCTTGGCTTGTTTCCCGGCTGGCTGCTGAAGCTTGTCTGCCTTGGTCTCATCTGGGCCTATTTGCATCACCTGATCGCCGGCTTGCGCCATCTCTATTTGGACATCAACCCCGACGCCGGAAGATTGTTTAGCCAGCGCACCGCAGTGTTGACCCTGGGCTTGAGCCTTGGGCTTACGCTGGTGCTGGGAACGAAACTGTTTGGCCTGTACTGACATGAGCGCCAATTACGGCTCCAAGCGTGTCGTGGTCGGGGCGCATTACGGCCTGCGCGACTGGCTGGCGCAGCGCGTGACGGCGGCGCTGATGGCGCTGTTCACGCTGGTGCTGCTGGCGCAACTGCTCGCGCCGGGCGCCATCGACTACAACCGATGGGCCGGCATTTTTTCGGCCCAATGGATGAAGGTCCTGACCTTTGTTGTGATCCTCTCTCTTTTCTATCACACCTGGGTCGGTGCGCGCAACATCTGGATGGATTACGTGAAGGCGGCGGCCTGGCGACTCGTCCTGCAGATCCTGTCACTGGTCTGGCTGCTTGGTTGCACCGGTTGGGCGATTCAGGTGCTTTGGAGGCTTTAGGCGATGGCCCGTTCCATCTCCACACGCAAATTTGACGCCGTCATCGTCGGCGCTGGCGGCTCCGGCATGCGCGCGTCGCTGCAGCTTTCGCGCGCCGGCCTGAGCGTGGCGGTGCTGTCCAAAGTGTTTCCAACCCGTTCGCATACGGTGGCTGCGCAGGGCGGCATTGGCGCCGCGCTGGGCAACATGAACGAGGACAACTGGCACTACCACTTCTACGACACGGTCAAGGGGTCGGACTGGCTGGGCGACCAGGACGCCATCGAATTCATGTGCCGCGAAGCGCCCAGGGTAGTTTACGAACTTGAGCACATGGGGATGCCGTTTGATCGAAACGCCGACGGCACCATTTACCAGCGCCCGTTTGGCGGTCACACCGCCAATTACGGCGAGAAGGCGGTTGAGCGCGCCTGCGCCACTGCCGACCGCACCGGTCACGCGATGTTGCACACGTTGTATCAGCAAAACGTGCAATCGAGAACCTCCTTCTTTGTCGAATGGATGGCGCTGGACCTGATCCGGGACGCTGAGGGTGACGTGCTTGGTGTCATCGCGCTCGAGATGGAAACCGGTGAACTGCACATGCTGCGGGCCAAGTTCACCTTGCTGGCGACCGGCGGCGCCGGGCGCATCTATGCTGCCTCCACCAACGCCTTCATCAACACCGGCGATGGCCTGGGCATGGCTGCGCGCAGCGGTATTGCACTGGAAGACATGGAGTTCTGGCAGTTTCATCCGACCGGCGTTGCCGGCTCCGGGGTGCTGTTGACTGAGGGCTGCCGTGGCGAAGGCGCGATTCTGATCAACGCCGATGGTGATCGATTCATGGAGCGCTACGCGCCGATACTGAAGGATCTCGCGCCACGCGACTTTGTCTCGCGTTGCATGGATCAGGAAATCAAGGAAGGCCGGGGCTGCGGCCCGAATCGGGACCATGTCTTGCTGAAACTCGACCATCTCGGGGCTGACACGATCATGAAGCGCCTGCCTTCGGTCTATGAGATCGGCCTCAACTTTGCCAACGTCGATGTCACCCGGGAACCGATACCGGTGGTGCCGACCATTCACTACCAGATGGGCGGCATTCCGACCAACATCCACGGACAGGTTGTGACGCAGAAGGATGGCAATGACAATGCCGTGGTCAGCGGTCTGTACGCTGTCGGTGAATGTTCCTGTGTCAGCGTTCATGGCGCCAATCGGCTCGGCACCAATTCGCTGCTTGACCTGTTGGTGTTCGGTCGGGCCGCCGGCAATCACATGGTCGAATTCAATGAACGGGCGCGCCATCATAAGCCAGTGCCGGCGGACGCTGCCGGGCCGACGCTGGCCCGCCTGGCCAGGCTGGATGGATCGACCGGCGGCGAGTACGCGCAGGATGTTGCCGACGACCTGCGCGCCACCATCCAGCGCCACGCCGGCGTGTTCCGTACCCAGGCCAGCATGGATGACGGCGTTCGGAAGGTCGCCGCGCTGCGCGAGCGGGTCGCTGCGATCCATCTGGCCGACAAGTCAAGGATTTTCAATACGGCGCGCATTGAGGCGCTGGAGGTCGATAACCTGATCGAGGCGGCCGAAGCGACCATGGTGTCGGCGGCGGCCCGCCATGAAAGCCGCGGCGCGCACACGGTCGAAGATTACGGCGATACGCCGGAGCACCCGAACGGCCGAAACGATGCCCAGTGGCACAAGCATAGCCTCTGGCGCCGGGACGGCAACCGGATGAGTTACAAGCCGGTGCAGATGAAGCCGCTGACTGCGGAATCGATCCCGATGAAGGTGCGAACGTTTTGAGCTGTCATCGGGCTGGCCGCTCATGGCCGGTCGCGCTGGCGGGTAAAAGGAAGAAGTGATGCAAAAGCGGAAGTTCAAGATCTATCGCTACGATCCCGACCAGGATGCCAAGCCCTACATGCAATCGATTGAGATTGAGCTCGACGGCAGCGAACGCATGCTGCTGGACGTCCTGATGAAGCTCAAGGCGTTGGACCCGAGCCTGAGTTTCCGGCGTTCCTGCCGCGAAGGCGTGTGTGGCTCGGATGCCATGAACATCAATGGCAAGAACGGTTTGGCCTGCGTGACGAACATGCGAACCCTGCAAGAAACCATTGTGCTCAAGCCCATGCCAGGCCTGCCCGTCGTGCGCGACCTGATCGTCGACATGACACAGTTTTTCAAGCAGTACCACTCCATCAAGCCCTACCTGGTCAACAACACGCCGGTGCCGGAAAAGGAACGCCTGCAGAGCCCACAGGAACGTGAAGAGCTGAACGGCCTGTACGAATGCATCCTGTGCGCGGCCTGCTCCACCGCGTGTCCGAGTTTCTGGTGGAATCCGGACAAGTTCGTGGGACCGGCTGGACTGTTGCAGGCTTACCGCTTCATCGCCGACAGCCGTGACGAAGACACGGCCAGCCGCCTGGACAATCTGGAGGATCCGTACCGGCTGTTTCGCTGCCACACCATCATGAACTGCGTCGACGTCTGCCCGAAAGGACTCAATCCGACCCGGGCCATCGGGAAGATCAAGGAGATGATGGTGCGGCGTGCCGTCTAGGCCCTGCCATCATCGCGGACCGCGCCTCACTCCCCGTACCCCTTGCCCCTTTGACCCATGCCAGGCCCAGCCCCGATGGACAAGAATGAAAGCTGTGGACGCGTCGACGAACGCACGCTGAGCCGGCTTAAATGGCGCTGCCGGCGCGGCTTGCTGGAAAATGATCTGTTCGTGCAACGCTTTCTGCAGCGTCATGAGGGGCAGCTTACCCGGGGCAATGCCCGCGCTCTGGCGAGGTTAATGGAGCTTGCCGACAATGATCTGCTGGATCTGCTGCTGGCGCGTACCGAGATCGATCCATCATTGGACGACGAAGACGTGCGCGATGTGCTCAACATGATGAGGGTCCGTGGCGTCGATGGCATGGGACAGGCTACATTCGCTACGACACGCAGTTGAAACCAGAAAGGCGGCCATGAAACTATCGACCTGCAAGGCGACGCTTTCCTTCAGCGACGGACGACCCAACGTTGAATTGCCCATTTACCAGGGCAGTGTCGGACCCGATGTCGTCGACATCAGGAAACTGTTCGCGCAGACCGGAATGTTCACCTACGACCCGGGGTTTCTTTCGACCGCGGCGACCCAGTCGGCGATCACCTACATCGACGGCGAAAAGGGTGAACTCCTGTACCGCGGCTACCCGATCGAACAGCTCGCCGAGACTTGCGACTTCATGGAAACCTGTCACCTCCTGCTCTATGGCGAGCTGCCGAACAGTGCCGAAAAGGCCGCGTTCGTCAGGCGCGTCATGACCCACACCATGGTGAACGAGCAGATGCAGTTCTTTCTGCGCGGTTTTCGGCGCGACGCGCATCCAATGGCGATCATGACCGGGCTGGTCGGGGCGCTGTCAGCGTTCTACCACGACAGTACCGACATCACGAATCCGGAGCACCGTGAGATTTCCGCGATCCGGCTGATCGCGAAAATGCCGACTTTGGTGGCCATGGCCTACAAGTACAACACGGGACAACCCTACATGTACCCGCGCAACCACCTTGGCTACGCCGGCAACTTCCTGCACATGATGTTTGCCACCCCCTGTGAGGAGTACCGCGTCAACCCGGTCATCGAGCGCGCGCTTGATCGGATCTTCACACTGCATGCCGACCATGAGCAGAACGCGTCAACCTCGACGGTCAGGTTGTGTGGCTCCTCCGGCACCAATCCGTTCGCCGCAATTGCCGCCGGAGTCGCCTGCCTCTGGGGTCCGGCCCACGGCGGCGCGAACGAGGCCTGCCTGAACATGCTCGAGGACATTCAGAAAATGGGCGGATTGAGCAGGGTCGGCGAGTTCATGAAACAGGTGAAGGACAAGAACTCCGGCGTTCGGTTGATGGGATTCGGCCACCGGGTCTACAAGAATTACGACCCGCGGGCGAAGTTGATGCAGCAGGCCTGCAAGGAAGTGCTGCGTGAACTCGGCGTTGAAAACGATCCGTTGTTCAAACTCGCCATGGAGTTGGAACGGATGGCGCTGGAGGACGATTATTTTGTTTCGCGCAAGCTCTATCCCAATGTCGACTTCTATTCCGGAATCGTGCAGCGCGCCATCGGCATTCCGACCTCGTTGTTCACGGCGATCTTCGCTCTGGCCAGGACCGTCGGCTGGATCGCCCAGCTCAATGAAATGATCGGCGACCCGGAATACAAGCTCGGGCGACCGAGACAGCTCTTTTCGGGCGCAGCGACCCGGAATGTGAAGCCCATCGAGGCGCGCTAGTCAAAGCGCTGAATCGCGATGACCAGGGGACGAACGCTCTACGACAAACTCTGGGACGAGCATGTCGTGCACGTTGAGGACGACGGCACGACCGTGCTCTACATCGACCGGCATCTGGTTCATGAAGTGACCAGCCCGCAGGCCTACGAGGGTCTGCGCCAGGCCGGTCGCAAGGTATGGCGCGCGTCTTCGGTCGTCGCCACGGCGGACCACAACACCCCGACCACCGGGTGGGAGCTTGGCTATGAGGGCATTGCCGACCCGGCCAGCCGGGAACAGATCAGTACCCTGGACAGCAACATCGGCGAGTTTGGCGCCGCAGCCTATTTTCCGTTTCTGTCCCGGCACCAGGGTATTGTTCATGTGATCGGCCCGGAAACCGGTGCCACCTTGCCTGGAATGACGGTGGTATGCGGTGACTCGCACACCTCGACCCATGGCGCCTTTGGCGCGCTGGCGCACGGCATCGGCACCAGCGAGGTCGAGCATGTGCTGGCGACGCAAACCCTGCTGACCAAGAAGGCTCTCAACATGTTGCTGCGGGTCGAAGGCAAGCTGCCATTGGGCTGCAGTGCCAAGGACATGATGCTGGCCATCATCGGAAAAATTGGCACGGCCGGCGGCACCGGCTACACGATTGAATTTTGCGGCCGCGCGATACGGGAACTGAGCATGGAAGGCCGCATGACAGTCTGCAACATGTCAATCGAAGCTGGCGCCCGCGCCGGTCTGATCGCGGTCGACGAGAAAACCATCAACTACGTTCGAGGCCGACCGCTGGCGCCGACCGGCCCGCAATGGGATCTTGCCTTGTCCTATTGGAAAACCCTGCAATCCGACGCCGACGCGGTGTTTGACGCAGTGATCGAACTCGACGCAGCGGCGGTGGTCCCGCAGGTCAGTTGGGGCACGTCCCCCGAGATGGTGCTGGGCGTCGACGCTCAGGTGCCCGACCCTGATCGGGAAAAGGACCCGGGAAAGCGCGACGCGATCAAACGCGCCCTGGTCTACATGGGGTTAACCCCGGGCACCGCAATCCAATCGATCGCCATCGACAAGGTGTTCATTGGCTCATGCACCAACGGCCGCATCGAGGATCTGCGGGAAGCCGCCCAAGTGGTCAAGCGCCTGGGTCAAAAGGTCGCTCGCAACGTCAAGTTGGCGCTGGTGGTGCCGGGCTCGGGCCTGGTGAAAGAGCAGGCCGAACGCGAGGGTCTGGACCAGATTTTTCGGGCCGCCGGCTTTGAATGGCGGGAACCGGGGTGCAGCATGTGCCTGGCGATGAACGCTGACCGGCTGGAGCCGGGCGAGCGCTGCGCCTCGACCAGCAATCGAAACTTTGAGGGGCGTCAGGGCGCCGGTGGTCGTACCCACCTGGTGAGCCCGGCGATGGCCGCCGCCGCCGCCATCCACGGGCATTTTGTCGATGTCCGCCGCTTTGTCTAGCGGCTGTTGACGGGTATCCAGCAAGGCTGCAGCCAGATTGATGGGGTCGAGAAAAATCCAGATGGACGCATTCAAACTTGTCACAGGCCTGGTGGCCCCGATCGATCGGGAGAACGTCGATACCGACGCCATCATCCCCAAGCAGTTCCTGAAATCGATTCACAAGTCCGGTTTCGGGCCGAACCTTTTCGACGCCTGGCGCTACCTTGATCCGGGTTTCCCGGGGCAGGATCCGGCGACGCGCAGGCCGAATCCTGACTTTGTCCTGAATCACCCACGTTATCGGGGCGCCTCGATCCTGTTGGCACAAAAGAACTTTGGTTGCGGTTCCTCGCGCGAACATGCGCCTTGGGCGCTGTTTCAGTACGGTTTCCGGGTGCTGATTGCACCGAGCTACGCCGAAATTTTCTTCAACAACTGCTACAAGAACGCACTGCTGCCGATCGTCCTGCCTGAAACCCGGGTGGCAAGGTTTTTCGACGCGGTCCACGCTCACCCCGGGTTCGCTCTTACTGTCGACCTGGAGCGACAGGTCGTGGTCGAGCCAAGCGGGAACGAAACACCTTTTGAAATCCATGCATTTCGCAAGTACTGCCTGCTCAACGGCCTCGACGACATTGGCCTGACCCTGCGTTACGCCGACAAGATCAGGAACTTTGAGGCGCATCGTCTCGCCAGCAAGCCGTGGCTGGCAACCGCCAATGCTTCACTCGGGAAGGGAGCATGAATCAACTTGGGAGTAGCCGCCGTCCTCGCGCGAGGAGCACGATTTGAAAATTGCCGTCTTGCCGGGCGACGGGATTGGTACTGAAATCGTCGATGAGGCGATCCAGGTGCTGGCCTGCCTGGATCTGCAAATAGACATGGAGAAGGCCCTGGTCGGTGGCGCTGCCTACGACGCCTCGGGTCATCCGCTGCCGGAAGCCACCCTTGCGCTAGCCAAGTCGGCCGATGCCATTCTGTTCGGCGCCGTCGGCGACTGGAAATACGACACGCTCGAGCGCCAGCTTCGGCCTGAGCAGGCGATTCTCGGGCTTCGCAAGCACCTTGGCCTGTTCGCCAACTTTCGCCCAGCCATCTGCTACGAGCAACTGGTGGCCGCATCCAGTCTGAAGCCAGAACTCATCGCCGGGCTGGACATCCTCATCATTCGCGAACTGACCGGCGATATTTACTTCGGCCAGCCGCGTGGCCGTCGTCGCTCGATCGACGGCAATTTTCCGGGCAGCGAGGAAGCGTTCGACACGATGCGTTACTCGCGGCCGGAAATTGAACGCATTGCCCATGTTGCGTTCACCGCGGCGCGCAAGCGCAGCAAGCATGTGACCAGTGTCGACAAGGCCAACGTGCTGGAAACGTCCCAGCTTTGGAGGGAGGTCGTGACCGAGGTTTCCAAGTCCTACCCGGACGTGAAACTCGATCATATGTACGTCGACAACGCGGCCATGCAGTTGGTGCGCGCGCCGAAGACGTTTGACGTCCTGGTGACTGCCAACATGTTTGGCGACATCCTGAGCGATGAAGCGGCCATGCTCACGGGCAGCATCGGCATGCTGCCATCGGCCAGCCTGAATGCCAGGCAACAGGGACTCTACGAGCCGAGCCATGGCAGCGCGCCAGACATCGCGGGCAAGGACATCGCCAATCCGCTGGCTACAATATTGTCCGTTGCCATGATGTTGCGTTTCTCCCTGAACCAACCTGAAGCCGCCGAGCGAATTGAATCGGCGGTGAAGGATGTGCTCGCGTCGGGCTTGCGCACGGCAGACATTTATTCACCTGGCGCGACTCAGGTCGGCACCCGCGAAATGGGTGCCGCCGTGGTCGCAGCCTTGACCCGGAAGACCATTAAAGGCTGAAAAGCCCTGGTTCGTCATGCGCCCTGCCGGCCGCGACGAGCCGGGAAACACATCACTTGAAAGGGCGAACCATGACAAAGGGAAATCTCGTAGGGCTGGTCGGCTGGCGCGGCATGGTCGGTTCGGTGTTGCTCGAGCGCATGCAGGTCGAGGGAGATTTCGAATTCATCGAGCCATTGTTCTTTTCCACCTCCAACGTCGGCGGCAAGGCGCCGAAGCAAGCGCGTAACGAAGCAACGCTGAAGGACGCGTTCAATGTCGAACTGCTGCGTAAGTGCGATGTGATCATCACGACACAGGGAGGCGATTACACGGCCGAAGTGTTCCCCAAGCTGCGTGGCTCGGGCTGGAATGGACACTGGATCGACGCCGCATCAACACTGCGCATGCAGGATGACGCGATCATCGTCCTGGATCCTGTCAATCTGACCGCGATTCGGGATGCGCTGAACAAGGGTGGGCGCAACTGGATCGGCGGAAATTGCACGGTCAGTTGCATGTTGATGGGGGTTGGTGCGCTGTTCAAGGCCGGCCTGGTCGAGTGGATGTCAACCATGACCTACCAGGCGGCCTCCGGCGGCGGCGCCCAACACATGCGTGAGTTGGTGAGGCAGTTCGGAACCCTGAACGCGGAGGTGAGTCACCTGCTGGCGGACCCGCATTCGGCCATTCTTGAGATTGATCGGCGTGTGCTCGCCAGGCAACGGTCCCTGTCGGGTGAGGAAGTCGCCAACTTTGGCATTCCTCTTGGCGGCAACCTGATTCCCTGGTGTGACCGTGACCTGGGTAACGGCATGAGCCGCGAGGAGTGGAAAGGCGGCGCGGAAGCCAACAAGATTCTTGGTCGCGGTCCGACCTTTGGTACGGCAGCCACCCCCATCGATGGAATTTGTGTGCGGGTCGGAACCATGCGTTGCCACAGTCAGGCGCTGACACTGAAGCTCAAGCGCGATGTACCGCTTGCCGACATCGAGGCCATCATTGCGGGTGACCATCCCTGGGCCAAGGTGGTTCCCAATAATCAGGAGGCCACATTGAAACAACTCACCCCGATGGCCGTCACGGGCAGCCTGTCGGTCCCGGTGGGACGCATTCGCAAGCTTGCCATGGGCTCCGAATATGTCGCCGCATTCACCATTGGCGACCAGCTTCTTTGGGGCGCTGCCGAACCGCTCCGCCGCATGCTTCGAATATTGCTTGACGCCTGAGGCAATGCCTTGCGCGCGCGGTGCGTCATGTCACGAACGAGGCTCGTTCGGCGTTGTCGTTTGGCAACATGCCGATCCGAAGTCGTGACTGGGAATCGCCTCGCTGCGAAGTTAAGCGCTTCCTTAGCTTGTCTTGCTAATACATTGATGTTATGGTCTTTTTTCCATCATCTGGCGCTGGTAAATTCGGCCCAACCGCAATGAGAAAAATCCCGAGGGTCGGGCCGTGGAGGTCCAAAACATGAACTGGGTGACAAGACCTTGGCGGTCCGCCGTGGCAACTGTCGGCCTAGCCATCGCATTGGGCTGGTCGGCGCCTGAAGTGCGGGCGTTGGCCGTGGGCCGCATCACGGTACTTTCGGCTCTCGGTCAGCCGTTGCGCGCCGAGGTCGATATTCTAAATATAGATGCGGCCGAGGCAGCAAGTCTGACGGCGGGTATCGCGCCCGCCGAGGCGTTCCGTGCCGCCGGCATGGAATATCACGCGCTGCTGCGGAACCTCAGGGTTACGATCGTGCGCCGCAGCGACGGGCGCACGGTTCTGGAGTTGTCCAGTGACCGACCAGTGAACGATCCGTTCATTGATCTCATCCTTGAAACGACTTGGGCTACCGGCCGGCTCCAGCGTGGCTACACCCTGCTGTTCGATCCACCCAAATTGCCGGCGCCTGAACCCGCCGTGACCACGGCACCCCAGATCAGCCCGGCGCCGGAGGCTGAGCCCGTCGCCAGCCCCCCTGCCAGTCCGGCGCCAGCGGTAGTTCCAGCACAAGAGACGCAAGCGGAGCGCAGGGGCGGATCGGCAGCAGCGCGCCAGATCACCGTGCAACCGGGAGACACCGCTGGGCGCATCGCGGGCAGCAACAAACCGGCCGAACTATCCTTGGATCAGATGCTGGTCGCAATGCTCAGGGCAAACCCAGATGCGTTCATTGGCGGCAATCTGAATCGCTTGAGAGCTGGGGCTGTGTTGAACATTCCTGCTGTTGAGCAGGCTGCAGCCATCCCACGCGGCGAAGCCAGACAGGTTGTCATTGCACAGAGTCAGGACTTCTCCGAATTTCGAAGAAAACTGGCGGAAACCACCCCGGCAACTCAAGCCACCGGCACCGATCGGCAATCAGTGGGCTCGGTCAAGGCCAAGGTGGAAGACAAGAAGCCCTCCGCCACGACGCCCGACAAGCTGACACTCTCCAAGGGTACAACGCAGGCGGCGGCTGACAAGGCGGCGCGGGAGCGACAGGCGAAGGAATCCGCGGCACGGGTGGCCGAGCTCTCGAAGAACATTGCTGATTTGACCAAGATGAAGGGTGCATTGGCGCCGCCCTCTGCCGCAGCGGATTCTGCAGTGTCCGGCGCGGGCACCGCGACAACTACCGTCACTGCCATCACAACGCCTGCTGCACCGGCTCCATTGCCGGCGGCGAGTCCACCTGCAGCCGCAGTTGGTCCAACTGTTGTTGTAGCGCAAGCACCTGCCGTGGCACCCAAACCGGCGTCGGCTCCGGAGCCGACGTGGATCGACCAGCTGCTCGGCAATCCGCAGGTGCTGGGCGCCGGCGCCCTTGTTTTGCTGTTGCTGGGCGCCGCGGCGGTAATGGTTTCGCGTCGACGCAAAGCGGCCGGCGAGGAACCGGGGTCGCTGCTGGAAAGCCAGCTGCAGCCCGAGTCGTTCTTCAAGGCCAGCGCCCACGACGTGGACACCCGGGCTGAGCCGGCTGGTTCGTCGATGATGTACCGCCCCAGTCAGCTTGACACGACGGGCGATGTCGACCCCGTCGCCGAGGCTGATGTCTATCTCGCCTATGGCCGCGATATTCAGGCCGAAGAGATCCTTCGGGAGGCGATGAGATTGAATCCAACGCGACTGGCGATCCACCTCAAACTGCTCGAAATTTTTGCCAAGCGCCGTGACCTGAAAGCGTTTGCAGTGGTCGCCAAGGAAGCCCTTGAGCTCAGCCACGGCGAAGGGCCGGAGTGGACGGCGATCAGCAAGTTGGGCCGACAACTCGATCCGACGGACCCGATGTTCCAGGAGCAGGGCTCGAGTTTGGCCCCTGTGGCCGCGGTACCGGCTCCGACGGCGGTTTCCGCCAAGCAGGACGCGGTCAGGGCTCAGGTCGCGGCAGCCGAAAAAGAAGCCGCAGCCGCCATCGAATCAGGCGCTGCGGCAACGGCCGATGTTGATCTGGATCTGCACGCGCAGTTTGCTCAGGCCCAGGCAGAGTCCGGGTCTTCAGCGCAACGACCTGATGGCAAGAGCAACTTGGATGCGCGCGCTGCTGGTGCAGTGAAGTCCAAGGAGCCGGCCGAACCCTCAGCCAGTGAGGTCCAGGACCTGATGATTTCCCTTGACTTGGACGCGGCGCCAGCCGTGCCGGCGAAAGCGACCGAGTCGAAGGCGGCGGCCCCAGCCGCGGCCGCCGGGATGATCGAATTTGACCTGGGCGAATTGTCGCTGGATCTGGACAGTCCTCAGCCTGGGCCGGACCCGGCCCAGGCTGAAGTTGCCGATGATGCGCTGACAACCAAGCTTGCGTTGGCCGAGGAGTTCCAGGCGATTGGTGACGACGACGGCGCCCGTCACCTGCTTAGAGAAGTGATTGCCGAAGCCAGCGGAGACGTGAAATCCAGAGCACAGCAGGCCCTGGCCAAGCTTGGCTAGCCCGAGCGCGCGCGGACCTTGATCGACTCGCTGACCACGCCATCGACTCGTGAGGCTGGCTCTCGGAATCAGTTACTGCGGAACCGGGTACGAGGGGTGGCAGAGCCAATCCTCCAGGCGAACCGTGCAGGACACGCTGGAATCGGCACTGTCCAAGTTTGCCGGTGTGCCGGTCTCGACCCTTTGCTCAGGCCGCACCGACGCCGGGGTTCATGCCCTGATGCAGGTGGTTCACCTGGATACCGAGTTACACCGCAGGGAGTCTTCCTGGGTACGCGGAACGAATCGCTACCTGCCGGCCGATGTGGCCGTGGAGTGGGCGCACGAGGTTGAGCCCGCATTTCATTGCCGCGCCAGCGCTCTGCATCGACGCTATAGCTACATTCTGCGAGAGTCGCCGGTTCGTCCGAGCATTGACGCTGGGCGGGTCGGCTGGGTTTTTCTTCCGCTCGATGGGGCGGCCATGGAACTTGCAGCCCAGCAACTGGTCGGCGAACATGATTTCAGTGCCTTTCGCGCGGCGGCCTGTCAGGCGAAGACGCCGGTCAAGTTCATGCGCAGCATCCGGATTGGTCGGCATGGTTGCTACTGGAGGTTCGACTTTGAGGCCAATGCCTTTCTGCATCATATGATTCGAAACATCATGGGTTGCCTCATTACCGTGGGTCAGGGAAAACAGCCACCAGGCTGGATCGAAGAGGTGCTGCGTGGACGGGACCGCACAGTGGCTGCGCCTACCTTTGAGGCGACCGGACTGTACTTTGTCGGGCCGGTCTATGCCTCCCATTGGGGTCTTCCCGCCAGCGTGCCGGCGTTTGACTGGCTGCCGTGAGTCCGCTCAACCTCGCTGCACGCACACGCATCAAGGTCTGCGGGTTGACGCGCGAACCGGATGTCGACGCGGCGGTCGATGCCGGGGTCGACGCAATTGGCTTGGTGTTGTACGGACCGAGCCCACGCTACGTCAGCCCGGATCGCGCCGTGCAACTGGCGCGTCGCCTGCCGGCCTTCGTCACTCCGGTCCTTGTATTTGTCAATGCACCGGCCGAGACCGTGCTGGCGCTGCTGCAACGAATACCCCAGGCGCTGTTGCAGTTTCAAGGCGATGAAACGCCCGAGGACTGCCTGCGCGCCAGCCGGGACGGCCGCCAGCCCTTTCTTCGCGCCGCAAGGATTCCCCGCGGGGCAGCCTCGGGTTTCGACCTCGTAGAATATGCGCGGCAGTATTCACGAGCCCAGGCCATCCTGCTCGACGCTGAGGTCGACGGTTATGGCGGGGGCGGAACAACATTCAATTGGTCACTCCTTCCACCAAGCGTCAACGCTCACCTCGTTTTGTCTGGTGGACTCACACCTGCAAACGTGGCCGATGGCATTGCACAGCTACGCCCGCGCTGTAAATCGCTGGCGGTTGACGTGAGTTCCGGCGTCGAGCAATCCAAAGGGATCAAGGACGCCGGCAAGATCAATCAGTTTGTCGCTGCGGTGCGCGCCGCCGACCAACAACTTGCCGAAGCGTGAAACTGGCGGACGCAGTTTCCTGTTCCGGCAGGGCAAGGAACAGGAAACCATGAACGCCTACCAACAACCTGACGCGGCAGGACATTTCGGGCCGTATGGCGGGAGCTTTGTCAGCGAAACCCTGACCCACGCCGTCAACGAATTGCGGGAAGCGTACGAACGCTACCGGGCCGATCCAGCGTTTCTCGCGGAGTTTCACTCGGAGTTGACCCACTTCGTCGGGCGTCCGTCGCCGATCTACCACGCGGCCCGGATGAGCCGGGAACAGGGCGGCGCGCAGATCTTCCTCAAGCGCGAAGATCTCAATCACACCGGCGCGCACAAGGTGAACAACACCATTGGACAGGCCATGCTGGCGCGGCGCATGGGCAAACCCAGGGTCATTGCGGAAACCGGCGCCGGACAGCACGGCGTCGCCACCGCAACAATCTGCGCGCGCTATGGACTCGAGTGTGTCGTCTACATGGGCAGTGAGGACATCAAGCGCCAGAGTCCCAACGTCTACCGCATGAAGCTTCTCGGCGCCCGTGTCGTTCCGGTGGAATCGGGCAGCAAAACCCTGAAGGACGCGCTGAACGAGGCGTTGCGCGACTGGGTGACCCATGTGGAAAACACTTTCTACATCATCGGTACCGTTGCCGGTCCGCATCCGTATCCGATGATGGTGCGCGACTTCCAGAGCGTCATCGGCAAGGAATGCCTTGAGCAGATGCCGGCGCTGAACCAAGGCCGGCAGCCTGACGCTGTGCTCGCCTGCGTCGGCGGCGGCAGCAACGCCATGGGAATCTTTTACCCCTACATCCCCTACCCCGCGGTCCGGCTGATCGGGGTCGAGGCGGCGGGCGCGGGACTCGACAGCGGCAAACACTCAGCCTCGCTGCTGCGCGGCAGCCCGGGCGTGCTGCACGGCAGCCGGAGTTACATCCTGCAGGACCTGAATGGGCAGATCACCGAGACCCACAGCATCAGCGCTGGCCTCGATTACCCCGGTGTGGGTCCGGAGCATGCCCACCTGAAGGACACCGGGCGGGCCGAATATGTCGGTGTGACGGACGCTGAGGCGGTACAGGCGTTTCACTACCTGTGCCGCACCGAGGGAATCATTCCGGCTCTGGAATCGAGCCACGCCATCGCTTATGCGATGAAGCTGGCCTCGACCATGGATCCGTCGCAATCGATCCTGGTGAATCTTTCGGGTCGGGGCGACAAGGACATTGGCATCGTGGCCGACCTCAGCAACGCTGACTTCTACTGCCGGCCTAGTTGCCGCGGACAGCTCGTCAAGGGTGCCAAGCCAGCGGCAGCGCATCAGCCATGAGTCGGATCGCGACCCGGTTTGCCGTTCTGGCACAGAGTGGGCGCAAGGCGCTCGTTCCCTACATCACGGCCGGCTACCCGTTTGCCGACCTGACACCCGAGGTGATGCACGCCATGGTCCGCTCGGGCGCCGACATCATCGAGCTCGGCGTCCCATTTAGCGACCCTTCTGCCGACGGACCGGTCATTCAGAGAGCCAACGATCGCGCCCTGTCACATGGCATTGGCCTGGCACAGGTGCTGGACATGGTCAAGACCTTTCGCGCTGGCGATGCAAAGACGCCGGTTGTGCTCATGGGTTATGCCAACCCGCTGGAGCGCTACGACCAGCGCCATGGCGCCCGGGCGTTCGCGCGCGATGCCGCGGCCAGCGGCGTGGACGGGGTGCTGGTGGTGGACTATCCGCCCGAGGAATGCGTGGATTTTTCCGCCACGCTCAAGGCCAACGGCATCGACCTCATCTTCTTGCTGGCGCCAACCTCCACCGAGGCCAGGATGGCCCAGGTGGCGAAAGTGGCGAGCGGATACGTGTACTACGTGTCACTCACCGGCGTCACCGGAGCCGCCACCCTGAACACCCAGGCGGTGCAGGACATGCTGCCGCGCATTCGAGCCCATGTTTCGATACCAGTGGGTGTGGGTTTCGGTATTCGTGATGCGGAGTCGGCGCGCGCCGTCAGCCGGGTGGCGGACGCTGTGGTGATCGGCAGCCGACTGATCGAACTGCTTGAGAACAAGCCACGGGATCAGGTGATTGCGA
>JBCKPE010000021.1:0-25511 GCA_038901875.1 Burkholderiaceae bacterium | reverse complement strand
GCGAATGCCGACACCTCGTAGCGCTGCAAGCCGGCAGCGCCGGTCCGCTCAACCAGCCGGTCCAGCATGGCCCAAGCCTGGTCTTCGTCGGGCAGTTTTGGCGGGAACTTGGCGAAGTAGGTGTTGGGCTCGATCGTCAGGTGATAGATCGAAAGATGGGGCGGCGCGAACCCCAGCGCGAGTTCGACGTCCTGCTCCAGGGCGGTCATGGTCTGGCCCGGCAGCGCGTACATCAGGTCCAGATTGAACGTATCGAAGGCCTGGGCCGCCTCCTCGAGCGCGGCAATGGCCTGGGCCCGGTCATGGACCCGGCCCAGCGCACGCAGCGCAGCATCGTCGAAACTTTGCACACCAACCGATAGGCGGGTTACTCCGGCAGCACGGAACGAACGAAAACGTTCCTTCTCGAACGTGCCGGGATTCGCCTCCAGCGTGATCTCGCAACCCGGCTCCAGTGGCAGCCTGGCGCGAACATCGGCCAGCAAGCGGTCGATGCTCTGCGGTGAAAAGAGGCTGGGCGTGCCGCCGCCAATGAAGATGCTGTGGACCGAGCGGCCCCAGACCAGCGGCAGGGCCGACTCCAGATCGGCGCGCAGCGCGTCCAGGTAACGCTGCTCGGGCAGTTGCCCGCTCGCCATCTCGTGCGAGTTGAAGTCGCAGTAGGGGCATTTGCGAATGCACCATGGCAGGTGCACATAGAGCGACAGCGGTGGCAGCGCCGCCAGTTGCAGCAGGCCGCCACGCATGAATTCCGCGGGATCGGTGCGCACTGTCACGACATACCCCATTGCTGGCGCATCAGTTCAACCATAAGGCGCGCCGCCTGCCCGCGATGGCTGTGGGCGTGTTTGACTGCCGGATCAAGCTGGGCAAAGGTCTTGCCAAGAGCGGGAATGAACATCACCGGGTCAAAGCCGAACCCGTTCAGCCCGGCGGGTTCGCGGGCAATCTCGCCAACCGCGCGGCCGCTCGCGATCAGCGGCTGCGGATCGTCAGGCCCGCGCAGCGCCACCAGCGTGCTGACCAGGGCCGCGCGCCGGTTGCTCACGTTGCGCATCTGCTCAAGCAAGGCGCGCACGTTGTTATCGTCACCCTTGTCGTAGCCGAACAGCGTGGCGTAGAACGCGGTGTCGACGCCCGGCCCCCCTTGAAAAGCGTCCACACAGAGGCCGGCGTCGTCGGCCAGCGCGGCCAAGCCACTGAGTTGACTGGCATGGCGCGCCTTCGCCAACGCGTTCTCGACAAAGGTCCGGTGCGGTTCGGCCGCAGCAGCAATGCCCAGTTCGTGCTGCGCAATCAGCTCCAGAGCCAGCGGCGCGAACATGGCGCGCATCTCGGCGAGCTTGCCCGGATTGCCGGACGCAATCACCAGCTTCATCGCTTGAGGTGCCTGTTTTGCCAGCCTGGCAGTCGGAGCAGGCGCTAGTCCGCCAGCGCGCGGCGCTGCAGGCCGACCAGCTCAGCGATACCCTTTTCAGCCAGCACCAGCAACTGGTCCATTTCCTTGCGTGTGAACGCCCTGCCTTCGGCCGTTCCCTGCACCTCGACATAGTGCCCGGCGCCGGTCATGACCACGTTCATGTCGGTGTCGCAGGCCGAATCCTCGACATAGTCCAGATCGAGCAGGGCCACCCCGTTCGAGAGGCCAACGGAAACGGCGGCCACCTGATCAAGGATGGGTGACTGCTGCAGCTTGCCCTGTCGTAGCAGCAGTGACACTGCGTCCTGAGCCGCGACAAAGGCGCCGGTGATGCTGGCGGTGCGGGTGCCGCCATCGGCCTGCAACACGTCGCAATCGAGCGAAATGGTTCGCTCGCCCAGTGTCTTCAGGTCAAAAACCGCACGCAGCGAGCGGCCAATCAGACGTTGAATCTCCTGGGTGCGGCCACTTTGCTTGCCGCGCGCCGCTTCCCGGTCACTCCGGGTGTGGGTGGCGCGGGGCAGCATGCCGTACTCCGCTGTGACCCAGCCTTCACCACTTCCTCGTCTGTGCGGCGGGACCCGGTCCTCGACCGTGGCCGTGCACAGGACCCGGGTGTCGCCACATTCGATCAGCACCGACCCCTCGGCATGCTTGGTGTATCCGCGCGTGATGCGCACTGAGCGCAACTGGTCCGCAGCCCGCCCGCCGCTGCGCTGAATCTCGCTCATGATTTACTTTTCTTTCCCGGACGCGGCCAGTTGGGGCGCCGTTTTCGGGCTCGCGTCCTTGTTTTGGCCGGAGCGCCGAATGGTGTCGTTGATTTCGGCAATGGATCGTTCGATCTCGGCCTCGTCGATTTCGGCTTCGCCCGGCTCCACATGGCCGGCCTGAATGGTCGTTGCATGACCCTGGCTGGAGCGTTCCGGCTGGGACGCCGGCCGCGCTACCTCTGCCAAATCCGCTGACTGCCATTCCATCGCGATCACCGTCACGTTGTCGCTGCGGGCGCCGCCGGCGCGCAGCGCCTGCTCCACCATGTCAGGCACCGACTTGGACACCGCCTGGCGTGACAGTCCTTGCACCAGTCGCACATCGTCCAGGTTGTCCCACAGGCCGTCCGAACACAGCATCATGCGATCCCCGGCTTCCAGAGTGGCTGGCCCGCCCAGGTCGTAAATCGGCTTGGTCGGTGAACCGAGACAGGAGAACAGCACGTTGCGATTGACCAGCCGGGTCCGGATCACGCCGGCGTTCTGCTGTTCGAGGTAGGAGTGGTCGCGTGTCCGGCTGATCAGCCGCTTGCCACGTGTCAGGTAAAGGCGCGAGTCGCCACAGTGAATCCAATAGGCCTGAGCGCCCTGAACCACCGCCGCCACCAGCGTCGTGCGCGGGCAATCCTCGTACTTTTTCCGGATTGAATAGCGGATGATGTTGTGATGCGCTGACAGCAGGGCCTGGGTCAGAAAATATTGAGGATCGGTCAGGCCGGGCTGCGCCATGCGGTGAAACATGCTTGCCACCGAATCCACTGCGAGCTGGGCCGCGACCTCGCCTTCGGGGTGCCCGCCCATGCCATCGGCGACGACGAACAGGCCGGTTTCGCGCGTGTAGCTGTGCGCGACGCGATCCTCGTTCTCGTCGCGCCCACCCTTGCGGCTGACCTGAAACACCGAATATTTCACTTCTGTTTGGCTCCGAGTACCGCCGGCGCGGTGGGCACCTTGTCGCCGACGATGTTGTCAAACTGCATGCGCATCTTCTCGGCGACACTGATCTTGGTGTACTTGCGGTCCCCCTCGCGGCCCAGTTCCTTCTGCAAGGAAAACACCGACTGCGGCCGCTCCAGCGGGTCCAGCGCCATGCTCCATTCGACAGCGTTGATGAGGTCGTCCGAATAGATGCCGCGCAGGCGCGACAGCGACAGCGAAAGCCGGTCCTTCTCCTGCCGCTGCGGCGCATCGTTGGGCGGGTAACCCTGCATGCAGGAGTAGATGCAGGCGCCGATCGCGTAGATATCGGTCCACGGCCCCATTTTTCCGTCGCGACGGTACATCTCGGGCGCGGCAAATCCGGGCGTGTACATCGGGCGGATGAAGCTGCCTTCCTTGTTCAACACTTCGCGCGCGGCGCCGAAGTCGATCAGGATCGAGCGGTTGTCATTAGTGATGAAGATGTTGGCCGGCTTGATGTCCAGATGCAGCATCTTGTGCTGGTGCACGACGCGCAGGCCGCGCAGGATCTCGTCAAACAGCGAGCGGATCGTTGACTCTCGAAAAATCTTCTGCTTCTTCAGGTCGCGCGCAATGATGATGAAATCCTGCAGGGTGCTGCCCTCAAGATGGTTCATCACCATGTAAACGGTTTCGTTCTCGCGGAAGAAATTCATCACGCTGACGACCGAGGGATGCGCGATTTGCGCCAGCGAACGACCCTCCTCGAAGAAGCTCTTCAATCCGAGCCGGTACAGCGTCAGTTTCTCGGTCGCCACCTTGGGCACCAGCTCTCCCGGCTCGCGTGTCGTCAGCGACGACGGCAGGTACTCCTTGATGGCAAAATCCTGTCCCTGCGCGTCGGTGGCCAGATAGACGACACCGAATCCGCCGGACGAAATGCGGCGCACGATGCGGTAACCGCCAATCATGGTGTCTGGCGGCAGCGAGGAAGGTTTGCTCTTTGACATCTCGCTAAGGCGTCCCTCGCGCGAACAGCGAATGGGGGAAAATCCGGCGTGAATCGGGTTATTCTTGGTCACTCCACCAAGACAAGTACAGGCCATGGCAGTTTACAGCATGACCGGCTACGCGAGCGCGCAGCTGGGCACCCCGGAAGGTGATTCCGACAGTCGAAAAAGGGCCACGTTTGCGTCCCGCCTGGGACTGGAAATTCGCTCGGTCAACAGCCGCTTTCTGGACCTTGTGATACGTCTGCCCGACGAGGCGCGCGAATGCGACGCCGAGCTGCGCGAACTGCTGACACGCCAGCTGAAGCGGGGCAAGGTGGAGCTGCGTCTTTGGGTCGAGAGCCAGGACGCTGCAGCCATAGCCGAGCCGGCCCCAGCCCTGATTCAGCGCTTGAACGCGGTGCAGGACAACATCCTGGCCTGGCTGCCGCAGGCCAGGCCGCTCTCGGTCGCCGACGTGTTGCGACTGGCCGCGGCGGCGCCGCGCCTGGAGCCGCAGATGACGCAGCATGTGTTGCCACTGGCTGCGCAGGCCTTGCAGGCGCTGCTGGCGGCACGGGAACGCGAAGGCGGCCGCCTGGCCAGCAGCATGAGGGAACGCGTAGCACTGCTGCACGCGTTGGTGAAGAAGGCGCTGCCTCTGGTGCCGCAACTGATGGAACTGCAGCGCAACCGCTTTCTCGAGCGTTGGCAGGAGGCCATGGCGCCGGGCCAGGTGGCGCCCGAAGCCATGCAGGACCGGGCCATGACCGAAGCCGCAGCCTACGCCATACGCATCGACGTCGCTGAGGAATTGACGCGACTCAAAGCGCACCTGGACGAGGTGGACCGGTTGCTGAACAAGGGCGGGGAAATCGGCAAGCGCCTGGAGTTTCTGATCCAGGAACTGCAGCGTGAAGCCAATACCCTGGGATCGAAATCGGGATCGCTCGAGCTGACCGGCATCGGCGTGGACATGAAGGTTCTGATCGAGCAACTGCGCGAGCAGGTTCAGAACATCGAGTGAGAGTCCGTGGCGTAGCGCCTGCGTAGCTGCGCAGCGAAGGCGACTCATACTCAGGCCTACACCGTGCAACGACGCAGGCACGACGTTCCGGCCTGAGTCGCCTGCGGATGCCCGGCGTCACTAGAATCTCCGCACCCACCATCGACCAACCCATGGATCACCCGGGAAACCTTTTCGTAGTTTCGGCCCCGAGCGGGGCCGGCAAATCCAGCCTGGTCAAGGCCCTGCTGGAGCTTGATTCGCGGGTTGCGCCGTCCGTCTCACACACCACCCGGGCGCCGCGCGGGCAGGAGAAGGACGGTCGCGAATACCATTTCGTCAGCGACGCCGAGTTCGACCGGATGATCGCGGCCAACGATTTTTTCGAGTGGGCCCATGTGCACGGGCACCGGTCCGGAACCTCGCGCAAGGCGATCGAGGCACGTGTCAAAAAGGGTGGCGATGTCATCCTGGAAATCGACTTCCAGGGCGCGTTCCAGATCAAGCGGCTGTTTCCGGAGACGGTATTGATCTTTGTGCTGCCGCCGAGCCTGGAAGAACTGCGCGCCCGCATCATCCGTCGCGGTGAGGACGAACCGGCCAAGGTGGAGCTGCGCATGAGTAGTGCCGCCGCCGAAATCGCGCATGTCCGTGAATTCGACTACGTTATAATCAACGAGCTTTTCGACACGGCGCTTTTTGACTTGAAGGCCGTGGTTCACGCCCAGCGGCTCAAGTTTTCCGCACAGTTGCGTTCCCGGGCCAGTCTTTTCAAGAAACTCAACATTGCGTAGGAGCATTGCATGGCCCGTATCACTGTCGAAGATTGCCTGGTGCAGATCCCGAACCGCTTCCAGCTGGTGCTCTCCGCGACCTACCGTGCCCGTATGCTGATTCAGGGCCACACGCCCAAGGTTGAAAGCAAGAACAAGCCTGGCGTGACGGCTCTGCGTGAAATTGCTGCCGGCAAGATCGGGCTGGAGATGCTGAAGAAGGTTCCCGGCTGAGTCCCTCCCCCAGGCAAAACTGGCACCGCAGCGCGGTCTTTTTTTGCCTGCTCGCGTAGCCACGCGGCATTCGCTACAGTTGCGGCATGGGCACGCTGATGCATTCGAGATTGGCCAAGCCTGGGACCGGCGCAGGTCCCGGGCAAGCACCGGCCAGGTCCGCGGCCGCGGTTAACGCCGCGGCGGCGAGCTTTGCCGCACTCACCGCATCGCTCGACTACCTGGACGCGGCGGACATCGAACGGATTCGTCAGGCGTATCGCTTTGCCGACGAGGCCCATCTGGGCCAGATCCGCGGCAGCGGCGAGCCCTACATCACGCACCCGATCGCCGTCGCGACCCAGTGCGCCGGCTGGAAACTCGACGCGCAGGCCCTGATGGCGGCCCTGCTGCACGACGCCATCGAGGATTGCGGCGTCACCAAACACGAGCTGATCGAGCGCTTTGGCGCCCCGGTGGCCGAGTTGGTCGATGGGCTGACCAAGCTGGACAAGCTTGAATTCAACACGCACGAAGAGGGCCAGGTCGAATCATTTCGCAAGATGCTGCTGGCCATGGCCCGCGATGTGCGCGTGATCCTCATCAAGCTGGCGGACCGGACCCACAACATGCGCACGTTGGCCGACGCGCCGCGCGAAAAATGGCACCGGGTCGCGTCGGAAACACTTGAAATCTACGCGCCGATCGCGCACCGACTCGGGCTCAACGAGAGTTACCGCGAGTTGCAGGACCTGTCGTTTCAGTACCTGCGGCCCTGGCGTTTCCGGGTTCTTGTCAAGGCGATAGAGAGAGCACGCAGTCGACGCGGCGACCTGATACGTCGTGTCCATCGCGACGTCGAGGCGGCCTTTGCCAGGAACAGCATGAATGCTCGAATTGCCGGGCGCGAGAAGTCGCTCTACTCGATCTACCGAAAGATGGAGCAGAAACACTTAAGTTTTGCCAAGGTTTCGGACATCTACGGCTTTCGCATCATTGTTCCCTCGGTCATCGATTGCTACACCGGGCTGGGTCTGCTGCACCAGTTGTACAAGCCGGTGCCCGGCAGGTTCAAGGACTACATCGCCATCGCCAAGCTCAATGGCTACCAGTCGCTGCACACCACGCTGGTCGGGCCCTCGAGCATCAGCGTCGAGTTTCAGCTGCGCACCGAGTCGATGAACACCGTCGCCGAGTCGGGCGTGGCCGCGCACTGGCTCTACCAGTCCAGGGACGCGCAGGCCGGTGGCGACGAGCCGCTCGGCACGCAGTGGCTGCAGTCCCTGCTCGACATTCAGGACGAAACCCGCGACGCCGCGGAGTTCTGGGACCATGTGAAGGTCGATCTCTTTCCCGACGCGGTCTATGTGTTCACGCCCAAGGGCGAGATCATGGCCATGCCGCGTGGCGCGACCGTGGTGGACTTTGCCTATTCGATCCACAGTGACGTCGGCGACCACACGGTGTCGGCGCACATCAACAATGAGCCGGTGACCCTGCGCACGGAACTCAAGAACGGTGACGTGGTCGAGGTGATCACCTCGGCCGACGCGACGCCGAATCCGGCCTGGCTGGCCTTTGTCACGACCGGACGCGCCCGCTCCAAGATTCGCCATTACCTGAAAACCATGGCCCAGGCTGAATCGCAGGAGCTTGGCGAAAAACTGCTGGCGCAGGCGTTGCGTGCTGACGGCATCGAGAAGCTGCCGGACGAAGAAAGCCATCAGGCGATCTGGGACCGCCTGCTGCGTTTTTCCGGGAATCGCAGCCGCGCCGAGTTGTTCACCGACATTGGGCTGGGCAAACGTGTCGCCAGCATGATGTCCAAACGTCTCGTTCGCCTGCTGGCCGAGGGCGGCGGCGCGCGGCCCGACCCGCTTTTGCTCAGTCGCGAGCGCTACACGACACAAGAAACCCTGTCCCAGGGTGCCATCACCATCGACGGCAGCCAGAACACCTCGGTCACTTACTCACAATGCTGCCGCCCGGTGCCGGGCGACGCCATCGTCGGCTACCTGGGGCGTGGCGAGGGCCTGGCGGTGCATACCGAAGACTGCAACGTCGCGCGCAAGCTGAAGTACAAGGACAGCGAGCGATTCATGACGGTGGACTGGTCGGATGAACCGGTGCGTCCCTTCGAAACTGGCATTCTGGTGACCGTGACCAACGGCCGGGGTGTGCTGGCGCGGGTCGCCTCGGCGCTATCGACCGCCGAGGTGAATATCACGCACATCGACATGGACGAGCAGGCCGGGCAGGAAACCACCGAGCTGCGCTTTATCGTTGCGGTGCGGGACCGCGAACATCTCGAAGCCGCCATGCGCAATCTGCGCCGCACGCCGGCGGTACTCAAGGCAAGCCGCCTGCGTACCGGCGGCTGAGCAAGCCGCAAACGGGGCGGCAAGGCTCGGTGGTCCTTGGGCCGCTCAGCGCGCAATTCCCGGCTCGGGGTACTTCACCTGCAGCACTTCGATGTCCAGCACCCCGGCAGGCGTTGCAAGCTTCAGCGCATCGCCTTCGCGCGCCTTCAGCAGGACGCGCGCGATTGGCGATATCCAGCTCACCTCGCCAGCCGAGCTTTGCGCCTCGTCGATGCCCAGGATTGTCACGCTGCGCGTCACGCCGGACTGCTCGCGGTAGGTGACCGATGCGCCAAAGAAAATCTGCTCGTTGCCATGGTTCGCAGCCGGATCGACGACGACGGCGATCTCAAGCCTCTGCGTCAAAAAGCGGATGCGCCGGTCGATCTCGCGCAGCCGCTTCTTGCCGTACAGGTAGTCGCCATTTTCGGAACGATCCCCATTGCGCGCCGCCCAATGGACCGCTTCGACCACCTTGGGCCGTTCCTCGTCCATCAGGCCCAGCAGCTCAGCGCGCAGCCTGGCGTAACCGTCCGGCGTGATGTAGTTCTTGCCTCCCGCTGGAACCGGAGGCAGGATGAGGTCGGCCTCATCGACCTCGCTGTCAGATTCGCGTGTGAAGGCCTTGCTCATGGGGCAATGATGCGCGCAGTTTCAGCGCAACACAAATGAAAAAGCCTGCCACCAGATGGGGGCAAGCTTTCAGGACAGTGGCGCGGCTGGCAGGATTCGAACCCACGACCCCTTGGTTCGTAGCCAAGTACTCTATCCAACTGAGCTACAGCCGCAAAGCGGGTGATTTTAGCAGGTCGTGCGCGTTGGCTCATCCGGCCCGGCGTTGCAGGCAGTGCGGATTCCAGCGTCAAGAGCGAGCGCTATTCGCCTATGATGGATCGAACAGCCCCGACTGCAAGCGCCATGATTCAGATCGCCGACATCGCCGACATTCCATAGGTAAGCATGGAAAGCGCAAAGGGGTCCTCCGAGATACCGGACGCGCGAAGTCTGCTGCGAGCACCGCCCTACGCGCTGGACCGCGCCACGCTTGAAACCGAGGTGCGGCTGGATCGCTTTCGCGCCTCCGGGCCCGGTGGTCAGCATGTCAATACCACCAGCTCGGCCGTGCGTCTGACGCATTTCCCGTCCGGCGCGGTCGTCATTGCGCAGGATTCGCCGTCCCAGTTTCGCAACAAGGAGACGGCCTTCGAACGCCTGATCAGGAAATTGCAAGCCCTCAATCGGGTGCCCAAGAAACGCGTCGCGACGCGGCCGACGCGCGCCTCCAAGGAGCGACGCATCGAGGCCAAGAAGACCCGCGGTTCGCTCAAATCTGGCCGCGGCAAACCGAAGGCGGACGAATAGCTCTTTGCCTGCAGCTAGCGTTCAAACAGGTCGCCGTCCGGCCAGCGCTGAACCGACCTTGCCGCGCGCCAGAGCGAGCTGTCGATGTCGCTGAAAAACCGGCCACGGTCCTGCTGGGCTGGTTGAGAGTTGAACGCGACAACCCAGGCGTAGCCATTGGAGGCGCGCATGGCCAGCGTCAGTACGCCCGGTTGGCTGCCATCGTGCCACCAGTTGTCGCCTTCTGCGTGTCTGAACACATGCACGCCCAGGCCATAGAAATTCTGCGGGACGCCGGGCGTTGCGCGAAACCAGGCCGGCGCCTGCCGCATCAGGCGCACCGACTCCTCGGACAGCAGTCGCTCGCCGCGGCTGCCGTCGATCGCGAGAAAGAACTTGAGTACGTCCTGCGTTGTTGCAACCCAGGCGCCCAGGGCCTCCATGCTTTCGATCGAAAACGAACCGTAGGGGCTGACCAATCCTCTGGGTGCGGAAAAGCCAGGCGCTGCCGGCACCATGGGCTCCCCGGGGTACGGGTGGTAATGGCTCTCGTCAGCCGCACTTGCAAGACTTTTCCCCGCTGAAAAGTCGTGCCCTGTCACCGGGCGCAGGATCTCGCGGCTTACAAAGGAGGTGAACGATTCGCCGCTTGCGGCCTCGAGCAGCTTGCCGAGCATGCAGTAGCCGACATTGGAATAGACATGGCGTTGCCCGGGGGCGAAGTCGAGCCGTCGTTCCAGCACATCCTTGATGACGGCCTCGCAACGCAGCGGAGCACTTCGTTGACGCCGCGACACTTCATGCAACAGCGACCCAAAGAACGGGTCGCCAGAGGCGAAACGGTCAAAGCCGGCGGAATGTTCAAGCAGATGTCGAACCGTGATGCGCTCGGCCCTTGCATCGGCCAGAGTCGCCGGCAGCAGCGCGAGTTTCGACAGGATCGGCAGGGCGGGTTCATCCAGCGACAGTCTTCCAGTCTCCACCAGCTTCAGAATGGCAACTGCCGTCAGCGTCTTGTTGATGCTCGCCATTCGAAACAACGTGTTTGGCGTCACCGCCCTGTCCCGGTCCGCCAGACCATAGCCGCGCGACAGGACGAGCCGGCCGTCCTTGGCCAGCGCCAGGCTCGCGCCGGGCACCTGCCACCTCGACATCAGTCCCAGCACGGCCTGGTCAAAGGCCTCGAGCCCGGGCAGCGCTGGTCCGTTGACCTGCTGACCATGGGCGTTGAAGACCTGGGCGATCAGCAGCAGGAGGCAAGCGACGCCGTGCCAAAGGTTCCGGGACCAACGAGCGGACCCGCGGAGCTGCTCGCCCGACGCTTGGGAATTTGACTTGAGGCGTAGCATCCGCTTCCCGCTTGGAAATGGGCGGCGCGACCCGGACCGCGGTCGCCCGCGCCTTGACCCTAAGCCTTGTCCCCTGTGTCCCCCGGCCTTGCGCCGCGCAGCAAGGTCAGGGCAATCAAGGCCGAAGCCACCATCAGGAACAGGCTGACCGCGTTCAGGACCGGGGTTGCGCCTTCGCGCATGCGACCGTACATCATCACGGTCAGTGGTGCATCCGACCCGACCAGCATCAGCGTGGTATTGAAATTCTCGAACGACATCAGGAACGAGATCGCGGCCGCGCCAATCAACGCCGGCTTTAGGTAAGGCAGCGTGATGGTGAACAGCACAGCGGGACGCGAGGCGCCCAGGTTGTAGGCAGCGTCCTCCAGCGACAGGTCAAAACGCTTTAGCCGCGCCGTGATGGTGAGCGTGGCGATCGACACGATGTAGGAAAACTGGCCCAGCACCACCAGCGGCAGACCGGGGCGCAGGAATTCGAGTTCAAGGCCGAACATGTCGTCCGCCAGATTGGCAATGCGGCTGGCAAAGGCCAGTATCGAGATGCCCAGGATGACACCGGGAATCACCAGCGGGGCCAGCATCAGCAGCGTCAGCGCCGACTTGCCGCGAAAGCGCGCGCGCTCGATCAGAAAGGCATTCGCGGTGCCGACAGTGACCGACAGCAGGGTGACCCAGGCGGCAACCACCATGCTGGTCCACAGACTTCCCATCATGGCCTTGTCGGCAAACAGGCCCTGGCGATCCGCCCGGGTACTTAGGAACCAGTCCAGCGTGAAGCCACGCCAGGGCGGCGCCGGGTACGCGGCGTCATTGAAGGCAAACAGCGCGACGATCGCCAGCGGCAGGAACAGAAAGGCAAAAAACACCAGCGCGTAGGCAACCGTGCCGAAGCGCAACCAGGTCGGACGCGGTAAGGAGGGAATCATGATCGCTGCATGACCTCGCCAAACTTCTGGCCACTGAGTTTCAGTCCCAGCCAGACCATGGCGGTGGACAGACCCAACAGCAGGAAGCCGAACGCCGCGCCTTGCTCCCAGTTGAACCGGGTGATGAATTGCGTGTAAATCTGCTCGGTGAACCATTGCGAGCTCTTGCCGCCGAGCAGGGTGGGCGTAAGGTAGTTACCCAAAGTCAGCATGAAGACCACGATGCAGCCAGCCACAATGCCCGGCGCCGCGTGCGGCACAACGATCTGGCGCAGGATCGACCAACCGTTGCCGCCCAGGTCGTAGGCTGCCTCGATCAGCGAATCGTCAAGACTTTCCAGGGCGCTGACCAGCGGCACGACCATGAACAGCATCGAGGTATAGACCAGGCCCAGCATGATGGTCGAATCGTGGTACAGCATCTCCACCGGCGCCACGGTAACGCCTAGCGACACCAGCAGACCGGGTAACACACCGGACTCGCGCAGCAGAATCATCCAACCCAGGGTGCGCACCGTCTCGCTGACCCAGAACGGAATCAGGCACATGACGAACAGCAAAGATTTGGCTCGCCCGCGCATGATCTTGGCGATGGTCCAGGCAATCGGGAACGCGATCAGCAGGGTCAGGCCGGTGGCCAGCACCGACATGATGGCGGTGCGCACGAAGGTGTGCCAATACAGCGGCTCCTCGATGAACGTCGCGTACTGCGCCAGGCTCGGCTCGTACACCCGGGGTGCGACCCTGACGCGCAGCGACAGGATGCCCAGCTCGACATGCGGCAGCACGATCAGACCCAGCAGCCAAAGCAGGGCCGGCGCCAGCAGCAGCATGAGCATAAGCCGCGCATAGGGCGCGCCGTTCGAATCAGTGGGCAGCATCTGCATCCACCCGGGCCGCCGCAAAACACACGGCACGCTGCGGATCAAAACCAAAAACAACGGTCTCGCCCACATTCAGGCCCGACCATTCGCCAGTCTGCGGCAGCGCGATGCGAAATTCCGCACGCGAACGCTCCTCGCGCAGCAGCACGGCCGAATTGGCGCCGTCGAACAGCAGGCTCTCTACCCGGGCATTGAAATGTTGTCGGCCGCCACCCTTAAACTCGTTGGCGCTGCGCGCAAGACCTGCCACCTCGGGCCGGATGAAGGCGTCCACCCTGTCGTCAGCGCGAATCGCCCCGATGGGTCGCGCCGACATCTCCAGGCCCTGCTCGCTCTGCAGCGTCACCAGTCCGCCTTCGACGCGCAGGGCGCGGCCCGTCACGCGGTTGTTGGCGCCGACAAACCCGGCGACAAACGAGGTCTGCGGCTCGTAATAGAGTTGCTGCGGCGTCCCTAACTGCTCGAAGCGCCCCTGATTCATCACCGCCACATGGTCCGACAGTACCAGCGCCTCGGACTGGTCGTGGGTGATGTAGACAAAGGTGGTGCCAATGGCTGCCTGCAACTGCTTCAATTCGACCTTCATGTGTTCGCGCAGTTTCAGGTCCAGCGCCCCGAGCGGCTCATCGAGCAGCAGCAGCGTCGGCTCCAGCACCAGGCTGCGCGCAATGGCAACCCGCTGTTTTTGCCCGCCCGACAACTGCTCGATGCGTTTTTCCTGCACACCAGGCAGGCTGACCCGCTCCAGCATTTGACCGACCCGGCGCGTGATTTCGGCCCGCGCAACGCCGCGCCTTGCCAGTCCATAACCGACGTTCTCACCGACCGACATCATGGGAAACAGCGCCAGGTGCTGGAACACCATGTTGACCGGCCGCTGATTCGGTGGCACCCCACTCATGGGCTTGCCGCCGATCCGCACCTCTCCACTATCGGGGCTCAGAAAGCCCGCGATCATGCGCAACAGGGTGGTCTTGCCGCAGCCCGAGGGGCCCAGGATGGAAAAGAAACTGCCGCGCTCGACGCGAAACGACAGGTCGTCCACGGCAACAAAACGGCCGTAGCGCTTGCCCACGCGCACGGCCTCAAGATCGGGCTGCGCCGCCGTGGGCGCAGCCTGCTGCTTCAAACTTTCCTCGTTGCGAGTCAGTTGGCGGCCTTGATGCGGTCCAGCACCTTGCCTTCGATTTCTTCCAGACCCGCCGGAACCGCCGGATACCACTTCACGTTCTTCAGCGCTGCCTCCGGGAAGCTGGCGGCAAACTGGGCCTTGAGCTTGGCCTCCATCAGCTTGTCGGCGCCCTTGGAGCCGGTGAAGTTGCCGGCCGAGGCTGCCACCTTGGCGGCGATCTCGGGCCGCATGTTGAAGTTGATCCAGGCATAGGCTGCTGCATCGTTCTTGCCCTTGGACGGAATGGCAAAGGTGTCAATCCAGCCAAGCGCGCCGGATTTCGGTGCAATGAAATTGATCTCGGACATCTCGCCGTTGAGCTTCCAGCCGCCGGTGTCCCACATCATGGCGCCGACGATCTCGCCGGTGCGCATGCCGTTGAGCAGCTGATCCTTGTTGTCCCAGAAGAACTTCAGGTTGCCCTTGCAGGCGGTGATGGTCTTGCCGACCTGATCCATCAGCGCGGCGTAGGCCTTCGGGTCCTTGTACAGCGCGAACGGGTCCTTGCCCGAGGCAAAGGCAAAGGCCAGCAGGGCCGGGCGCTTCAGGCGCATGGCGGTCTTGCCCTTGACGTCAGCACGGCACAGATCCGTGTAGTCGCTCATCTTGGTGAGCTTGGTGTTCACCACCAGGCCGTCGGTCCCCCAGATGTGGGGCAGGCCATAGACCTTGCCGGCGAGCGTCGTGTTCTTCTTGGTCGCCGCGAGCATCGAGGGAATGAACAGATCCGCCTTGATCTTGCTCAGGTCCAGCGGCTTGTAAATGCCAAATTCCTGTTGCGGTCCGGTAATGCGGTCCTGCGACGGCTGGGCCAGGTCAAAGCCAGCTCCCCCGGTGGCGCGCAGCTTGGAAATCATCTCCTCGTTGTTCGACAGCGTGATTTCAAGCTTGTAGCCGCTTTCCTTCTCGAACTGGGCGACGATATCGGGCGGCGCGTAGTCGCCCCAGGTCAGCAGGCGCAGCGTCTTTTCCTGCGCCAGCGCGGAGCCAACGGCGCCCACGGCCAGGACGGCGACGGCGACGGCGACGGCGATCAAGGATTGATGCAGTTTCATACGGGGTTTCCTTTTTGCTTGTAAGTTTGGCCGGCAGTTGAGCCAGATCGATAACCACCCAAGTCGGTCGAGACTACGGTAGGCTGTTGGCATTCTCCTGTCAGCAGGGTCTCGGCGGCATAGTAGTTACCCTGAACACGACCGCTTCGATCATCGTTTCATGTCGCGCCCGGCAAAGGCGTTCGGCAACTGGCCTGCCGCAGTGGTTTCGAACAGGTCGCCCTTCAGGTTGCCAAGCAGCACCGGCAATTCAGGTCCACCCAATTCCAGAATCACCTGACGGCATGCGCCGCAGGGCGCGATCGGGCCCTCGGTGTCACCGACCACGGCAAGGGCGCTGAAATCGCCCGGCTTGTAGCCGTGCGCAATGGCGCTGAAGAATGCCGTCCGCTCAGCGCAGTTGCACAGGCCGTAGGAAGCGTTCTCCACGTTGCAGCCGTGAAATACCCGGCCATCCTTGCACTGCAGGGCGGCCCCGACCTGAAAATTCGAGTAAGGCGTGTAAGCCTGCAACCGTGCCAGACGGGCTTCTTCGATCAACTTCTCGAATTTCATGCTGTGTCCTTCGTCGCGCGAACTGTTTGATAAACGAGCGGGTTGGCCACCGGCACGCGGTCGCTAAGCCGGTACGCGGCTTGCACGTCGCGCACGGCTTGCTGCGCTGCAGCTTCGGTGCGTCCATGCACCATGGCGATCGGCTGACCCGCCGCAACGGCGCTGCCGATGGGAGCAAGGTCGGTCAATCCCACCGCGTAGTCAATCCCGTCGTCGGCGCGTCGACGGCCACCGCCGAGATTCACCACGGCGAGGCCCAGGCCACGGCAGTTGGTGGCGCTGACAAAACCACTCTGTGGCGCCGGGACTGGCAGCACAACGGGAGCCCGATCGAGGTAGGCGTCAGGGCGCTCCAGCAGGTCGCTTGGCCCGCCCAGTGCCGAGACCATGCGGGAGAATCGTTCGGCGGCGGCGCCGGTATCCAAGGCGCTTTGAAGTTTGGACCGCGCCGCGGACTCGGATGCTGCCAAGCCACCGAGCAGCAGCATTTCCACGCACAGCGCCAAGGTGACCTCGTGCAGGCGCGCCGGGCGTGAACGGCCCGTCAGATAGTCCATGGCCAGGCGCACTTCGAGTGCGTTGCCCGCGACCGGTGCGAGCGATTCATTCATGTCGGTCAATAAGGCGGAAGTGCGCATCCCCGCGCCGTTGCCAACGCCAACAATGCTGGCGGCGAGTTCTTGGGACTTGCCCAACGTTGGCATGAAGGCGCCGCTGCCCACTTTGACGTCCATCACCAGCGCCTGCAGCCCGGCGGAGAGTTTCTTTGACAGTATCGACGCCGTGATCATCGCCACCGACTCCACCGTGGCGGTGACGTCACGCACGCTGTAAATGCGTTTATCGGCCGGTGCCAGTTGCGCGGTCTGGCCGATGATCGCCACGCCGACCTCCTTGACGACCTTTCGAAACAGCGCGAGCTCAGGCGCGGTGCGGTAACCCGGAATGGCGTCGAACTTGTCCAGAGTGCCGCCGGTATGGCCCAGGCCCCGTCCGGAGATCATTGGCACAAAGCCGCCGCATGCCGCCACCATGGGACCGAGCAGCAGCGAGACGACATCTCCGACGCCACCGGTCGAATGCTTGTCCAGCACCGGCCCGGTCAGATCGAATGTGCGCCAATCCAGTACCTCGCCAGAGTCGCGCATGGCAAGCGTCAATGCGACACGCTCGTCCTGGCCCATGTCGTTGAAGAAGACGGCCATTGCCAGCGCGGCGATCTGACCTTCGCTGATGCTGCCCGCGGTAATTCCCTGCACGAAGAAGTTGATCTCCGGGCCGCTCAAGGCGTTGCCGTCGCGCTTCTTGCGAATGATTTCCTGTGGCAGGAAGCCGGGCGATCCCATCAGTTTCTCATTCCAGGTTCTAGGGGTGCTTTGGCAGCGACGCCGGGTTCGTGGGTCAGGCCGGAACGTCGTGCCTGCAACGCTGCACAGTGTAGGCCTGAGTATGAATCGCCTTCGCTGCGCAGCTTCGCAGGCGCAACGCTGCGGCGATTCAGAGCAGATTGGTCCCGCTCTCCAACGGCCTCAAGCCGAGGTGGCTGGCCAGCGTCTGTCCGATATCGGAGAAAGTTTCGGAAATTCCAAGCTCGCGCGGCGCAAGGCCCGGGCCAAGGAAAACCATCGGGATGTGCTCGCGTGTGTGGTCGGTTCCGGGCCAGGTCGGATCGCAGCCGTGGTCCGCCGTCAACACCGCCAGGTCGCCTTGGCGCAACTTCCGCATGAACTGGGGCAAACGCGCATCAAACCGTTGCAAGGCGTCCGCGTACCCGGCAACGTCCCGGCGATGCCCGAACGACTGATCGAAATCGACAAAATTCACAAAGGTGAGCGACCCGTCCCGCACCTCGTCAGCCGCCACCAGCAGCGCATCGAAAAGCGCCATGTTGTCGGCGCCTTTGACGACGCGTGAAACACCCTTTCCGGCAAAGATGTCGCTGATTTTTCCCACGGCCACCACCTCCCCGCCGGCGTTCTTGACCTGATCGAGCAGTGTCGATCGAGGCGGCGCCACGGCGTAATCGTGCCGGTCCGCGGTGCGCTGGTAGTTGCCCGCCTGGCCCGTGAAGGGCCGGGCAATCACGCGACCGATGTTGTACGGCGCCACCAGCTTGAACGCCGCTTCACACAGCGCGTACAGGCGCTGCAGGCCGAAATGTTCCTCGTGCGCGGCAATCTGCAGCACCGAATCGGCCGAGGTGTAGATGATGGGCTTGCCGGTAGCGACATGCTCGTCGCCGAGCCGGGCAATGATTTCGGTGCCGGAGGCATGGCAGTTGCCAAGGAAACCCGGCACCGCGCTCTGCGACTGCAGGGCCGCAGTCAACTCGGGCGGGAACGTCGGCGTGCTGCGCGGAAAGTATCCCCATTCAAAGTCCACCGGGACACCGGCGATCTCCCAATGGCCGCTTTGCGTGTCCTTGCCGGTCGAGCGTTCGCGCGCCGCGCCAAACGCGCCGCCGAAGCCGCTGCGCATTTGAAAACCCTCGGGCCATTCAGCACAGGCCCGCTGCGCCGCCGCCGCCAGTCCCAATCGTTCCATGTTGGGAAGATCTAGGAGGCTGTCGGGCCTTGGGTCGGGCCCGCGCCGGGGTGAGTCGCGCTGCCAGGCTAGGCGTCGGCGAGGCCGTGTGGCCGGTCCACACAACGAGGCGGCAACGACGCATGGTGGCGCGAATCGCCCCGGCCCTTCGGGTTGGGCCCGCAAGGGGGCGGATGCGGCGTTGCAAATGCTCGCCGGATGTGTAATCCGGCTCCGCTTTGCGCCTTGCCTGCACCCCCTTGCAGACCCAACGCGGGCCCGACCCAAAGCCCGACAGCCTCCTAGGGGTCGCCCTTCCCGCACAGCCCAACTCGCAATGTGCCCCAGCGTGTTGGCGCCGACATCGCCGAACCGGTCTGCGTCAGGCGTGGCCCCAAGACCGAGGGAATCGAGCAACAGGATAAAGCTGCGTGGCATGAAATGACTTGATCGGAGCTTGAACAGCGGTTTTGACAGAATCGGGAACTGTTGTTGAAGTCGCGCCGCCACGAATCTTACGATGATGCAATGACCCATGACTGCCAGTCTCTCGCCGCGTAACCCGGGGCTGCCGCTCGACCCTGCGCTGGTTCAGTCGCAGCGCGTCAATCGGGCGGCCGTGCAACGCCGTGCCACCTCGCTTAGCTCGACCCGCAGCGTCAAGAAGCAGTACCAGGCGGCCTGGCTGGTGAAAGCCGTTCAGTGCATCGACTTGACGACACTCTCTGGCGACGACACCCCGGGCCGCGTGGCGCGGCTCTGTGCCAAGGCGCGCAACCCGTTGCGCCGTGACCTGCTGGCCGCGTTGGGCCTGCCGTCGCTCCATGTCGGCGCGGTCTGCGTCTACCACGACATGATTGCACCGGCCGTGCAGGCGCTGGGCGATTCAGGCATTCCGGTGGCGGCCGTGTCCACCGGCTTTCCCGCCGGCCTGTCGAGCCATGAGACCAAGCTGCGCGAGATCGAGTTGTCGGTGCAGGCCGGCGCACGGGAGATCGACATCGTGATCACCCGCAAGCTCGTGTTGACGCAGGATTGGGCCGGCCTGCACCGGGAAATGCGTGAATACCGGCAGGCCTGCGGCGAGGCCCATGTCAAGGCGATCCTCGCCACCGGTGACTTGCAAACCCTGGAAAACGTCGCCAGAGCCTCCTGGGTTTGCATGATGGGCGGGGCTGACTTCATCAAGACCTCCACCGGCAAGGAGGCGGTCAACGCCACCCTGGAAGTCTCGCTGGTCATGGCGCGTGCGATTCGAGGTTACGCCGCGCTGACCGGCGCCAAGGTCGGCTACAAGCCGGCCGGCGGTATCTCCACGGCCCGGGGCGCCTTGCAGTACCTGGCGTTGATGAAGGAAGAACTGGGCAATGACTGGCTCGACCCGTCGCTGTTTCGTTTTGGCGCGTCGAGCCTGCTGACCGATATCGAGCGCCAGCTTGAACACTTCATCACCGGCAACTATTCGGCCAGCCACCGGCACGCCATGCCCTGAGCGGCAGCCCATGCGAACGGAATCATCATGCACGACATCAAAGAAATCCTGACCTCCATGGACTACGGCCCAGCGCCAGAGTCATCCGACATTGCGCTGCAATGGCTCGCTGCGCGAGAGCACAGCTTCGGCCTCTACATCAACGGCGCCTGGCAGCAGTCCGCGCAGAGTTTTGACAGCTTCAACCCGGCGAGCGGCGACAAGCTGGCCACCGTGGCGCAGGCCAGCGCGTCCGACGTGAATCTGGCCGTGCAGGCCGCGGCCGCAGCGCTGCCGGCTTGGCAGGCGCTCGGCGGGCATGACCGCGCCCGTTACCTGTACGCACTGGCGCGGGCCATGCAAAAGCACAGCCGCCTGATTGCCGTGCTGGAAACCATGGACAACGGCAAGTCGATCCGCGAATCGCGCGACGTTGATGTGCCGCTTGCCATTCGCCACTTCTACCATCACGCTGGCTGGGCGCAACTGCTGGCCAGCGAATACCCGCAACACCGGGCCGTCGGCGTGGTGGGACAGATCGTGCCCTGGAACTTCCCATTCCTGATGCTGGCCTGGAAGATTGCGCCGGCACTGGCCTGTGGCAATACCGTCGTGTTCAAACCGGCCGAATTCACCTCGCTCACTGCGCTGCTGTTCGCCCATATCTGTGATGAAGTCGGCCTGCCCATGGGGGCGGTCAACATCGTCACCGGCGACGGGCGTACCGGCGAGGCGATCGTGAACCATCCGGGCATCGGCAAGATTGCGTTCACCGGTTCCACCGAAGTTGGGCGTCTGATTCGCAAGGCCACGGCCGGCAGCGGCAAGAAGCTGAGCCTTGAGCTGGGCGGCAAGTCGCCGTTCATCGTTTTCCCGGATGCCGACCTGGATGGCGCGGTGGAAGGTTTGGTCGACAGCATCTGGTTCAACCAGGGCCAGGTCTGTTGCGCCGGTTCGCGCCTGCTGGTGCATGAGGCGATTGAAACTTCCTTTCTTGAAAAGGTGCGTCGCCGCATGGGCTTGATCCGGGTCGGCGACCCACTCGACAAGTCGACCGACATGGGGCCACTGGTCGATGCCAGCCAGCACCAGCGGGTCGCGCATTACGTTGGGCTGGCCCGCGCCGAGGGCGCCAACGTGTGGCAACCCGACACGCCGATGCCGGGCGATGCCTGCTACTACCGGCCCACGCTCATATCAGGCGTCAGCACCAGTTCGGTGGCGGTGCAGGAAGAAATCTTCGGTCCGGTGCTGGTGGCGATGAGTTTTCGCACACCGGCCGAAGCCGTCGAACTGGCCAACAACAGTGTCTATGGCCTGGCGGCCTGCGTCTGGTCAGAGTCGATCAGCCTGGCCCTGCACGTTGCACCACAGCTCAAGGCCGGCGTGGTCTGGATCAACACGGCGAATCAGTTTGACGCCTCCTGTGGCTTCGGCGGCTACCGTGAATCGGGCTTTGGCCGCGAGGGCGGCGCCGAGGGGCTGCTCGAATACCTGGTGCGGACCAGCGACGATGCGCGCCCGGCAAGCCCGCAGGCCATGCCCGAAGTTTCGAACACTCGCCAAGCGCTGGCTGAACCGGGAATTGACCGCACGCCGAAGCTCTACATCGGCGGGCAGCAGGTGCGGCCAGATGGTGGCTACAGCCGCCATGTGCGCCTGGGTGGCCGCCTCGTGGGAGTTGTACCCGAGGGCAACCGCAAGGACATTCGCAACGCGGTGGAGGCGGCGCGCAAGGCGATCGGCTGGGAGCAAAGCAGCGCCCATGCGCGGGCTCAGGTGATCTACTTCCTGGCCGAGAACCTGATGGCCCAGCGTGATCGATTCGTGCAAACGCTGTCGCTGGTGATGAGCGAGGCGCTGGCGCAGCGTGAGTTTGACTGCTCGATCGAGCGGCTGTTTCATTACGCGGCCTGGGCCGACAAGTTCGACGGGACGGTCCATCGGCCGCCGCTGCACGGCATCGTGACGGCGCTGAAGGAAGCGATTGGCACCATCGGCATCCTGTGCCCGCGCGAAGCTCCGCTGCTCGGCCTGATTTCGCTGGTCGCGCCGGCGATTTGCCTGGGGAATCGAGTCATCGTGGTGCCTTCCACCGTGCTGCCGACGGTGGCTACCGATCTGTACCAGGTGTTGGACACTTCGGACGTTCCGCCCGGGGTCATCAACATCATCACCGGCGACCCGGACAGCTTGGGCCAAACGCTGGCAAGCCACGCCGATGTGGATGCACTGTGGCGTCATGACGGCGATGCCAAGGGATGCGAGGCGGTCGAGAAGCTCTCTGTCAGCAACTTGAAGCGCACCTGGGTCAGCGGCGCCAGGGGCCGCGACTGGTTCGATCCGGCGCAGGCGGCTTCGACCGAATTTCTGCAGCAGGCCTGCCAGATCAAGAACATCTGGGTGCCTTATGGCGTGTAGGGCTGCTCTGCGCCCCGGTGGAGCCGTCAGGCGGCGAGTTCCAGGCTGCCAATCACTTCGGCCAGCAGGCTGCCGGCCATTTCGCCAGCGCGCTGGGCCTGTTCCAGCGTATGGGCATGGCTCAGGCGTTCGCTTGACAGGCCAGCCGCCATGTTGGTGATGAGCGAAAGGGCCAGCACCCGCATACCGGCGTGCCGCGCCAGAATGGTCTCAGGCACCGTGCTCATTCCCACGGCGTCGGCGCCGAGTCGAGCCGCCATGCGGATCTCGGCCGGCGTTTCAAACTGCGGGCCGAAAAACCAGGCGTATACCCCCTCGTGCACAGTGACGCCGCGCGCCTTGGCAATGCGGCTCACATGGGCGCGCAGGAGCGGATCGTAGGCGTCGGTCATGTCGACAAAGCGCTCGGACCCGCTTTCTCCCACCAGCGGCGAGCGTTGCGGCAGATTGATGTGATCGGTCAGCACCATCAGGCTGCCCGCAGGCATGGCCGAGTTGAGGCTGCCCGCGGCGTTGGTCTGCACCAGCAGGTCACAGCCGAGCGCTTTGAGGACGCGCAGGGGAACCTTCATGCCATCCACCGCCCCCGTCTCGTAACCGTGCTTCCGCCCACTCATCACCGCCACCGCATTGGCCCCGATGCTGCCAAGCCACAGGTCGCCCGAATGCCCCGCCACGGTGGCCAAGGGAAAGCCTTCAAGTTCGGAGTAAGGCAGACGCAATGCGTCGCGGATGTGGCTGGTCAGACCGCCCCAGCCCGAGCCCAGCACCACGGCAACACGGGGGCGTGCCAGGGGAAATCGGTTCTGGATGGCCCGCACTGCTGGCAAATCAGTCATGGTCGCTCCGTGAAATAGCCCCAGGACAGGCTGCCTGGTTTTCTTTATCTCGCAATCAGCCCGGCCTCGGTCAGCGTTTCCTGGCCAGCGTCAACCCATCACTGAACGGCAGCAGCGACAGGTCGACGCGGCTGTCGCCATGCAGCTTGATGTTGAGCGCCTGCAACGCAAGGGTATCGGCGTCGCTGGACTGAACCGCCACCTTGCCGCTCCACAGCGTGTTGTCGATGGCGATCAGTCCTCCGGGACGAACCAGCAACATGCAGCGTTCGTAGTAGGCGTCGTAGCCGCCCTTGTCGGCGTCGATGAAGGCGAAATCATAGTGACCGGCCGCGCCAGCGGCAAGCCGTGCATCGAGCGTGGTCAGTGCCGCGCCAAGTTGCAAATCGATCTTGTGCGCCACCTGCGCCTGTTCCCAAAAGGGCTTGCCGATCCGGGTGAATTCGTCGCTGATGTCGCAAGCCAGCACCCTGCCGTCCTCGGGCAGAGCCAGCGCCACGGCGAGCGCGCTGTAGCCGGTAAACACCCCGATCTCGATGGTGTTGCGAGCCCCCAGCAGCTTCACAAGCAGCGCCATGAATTGGCCCTGTTCGGGCGAGATCTGCATACCCGCATAGGGATGCGTGCTGGTGGCCGCGCGCAATGCCGTTTGCGCCGGGTGCTCACGAAGCGAGTGGTCGAGCACGTACTGGTACAGCGCGTCGTTCAAGTGGAGAGTTCGGGCAGGCATGATTGGATTTTCCTTGCCAGGTGCACCCCTGGCTTGATCGAATCGTAGTCTATGGGCTGTCCGTGCGTCGGTGTTGCTGCCGACAAACATTGAACCAGGCCTGCCAACTTTGCCTCACCCGGCACCAATGATCCTGAGCTGCGAACGGCCGATTTGCTTTGCTATCATTGCTATCATTCCATCTATTGCGGGAACATGCCATGGCCAACCTCCTCGTAAGAGACGTCGATGAATCGCTGGTGAAGGCGCTCAAGCAGCGTGCCGGCAAGCATGGTCGCAGTGCCGAGGCCGAACACCGGGCCATCCTGGCTGCCGCGCTGGCGCGCACGCGCCCGCGCAGCTTCGCCGAAGTGCTGGCGTCGATGCCTAACGTAGGCCTGGATTCCGATTTCGAGCGCGTTCGCTCCAAACAGAAGGCGCCGCGTGTATTTGATTGACACCAACGTCATCAGTGAGGCGCGCAAGCGGGACAAGGCGCATCCGGGTGTGGTTGCGTTTTTTCGCGACGCAGCGCTCGAAAAGACGCCTCTATTCCTCTCGGTCATCAGCATCGGCGAACTGCGCCGCGGGGTTGAGATGATCCGCCATCGCGGGGATGACGCGCAGGCTCTGAAGTTGGAAAGTTGGCTCGAAAAACTGCTGGTTCAGCAGCACGACCATATTCTCGATTTCGACGCCGCGTCGGCTCAGGTGTGGGGCCGGTTGCGTGTGCCACATCCCGAAAACGAGCTCGACAAACAGATCGCCGCGATCGCGCTGGTCCACGACCTGACCGTGGTATCACGCAATACCGCCCATTTTTCGCCCTGCGGCGTGCGGATCAGGAATCCGTTTACGCCGGCAACCTGAACAATTCCGGGGCGGCGCCAACTGTCAGCTCATTTCAATCAGTCGAGCCACATCGCCGTGACATTCAGAGCACTCACCGACGAGCAGCAAGTCGCCTGACTTGACCGCCCCAGTGAAATTCTTGATGGCGACTCCGTGACGGCATCCCCCGCACCAGACATTTGAGAGAAGGAGCTTCTTTTTGTCAGCGGGAATGGTTGCCCACAATTTGCGAGCAGGGTCGGTGAACTTCGGAATGGACTCGACGCTCATGGCAACCAGTTTAGTGCCAGTTGCACGGAGTCCAGCGAATTCACGACATTGCCCCAATGCGTCATGCCCCGACCCTGTAGCGGCCGCCAAAAGCAAAATGGCTGCCCCAAAAGACAGCCGTTCATTCTTGATGCGTTGGTAGGGCGTGCAGGACTTGAACCTACGACCAAAGGATTGCCAAGACCACCGCCCAACTCGTGACCACGTCGGGGCGCGGCTGGCAAACTCTTGATCCCGGCAGACGAACACTGCCGGGCGATCGCGTCTCTGACGCGTCTTGCTGAATGTCGCGGGCGAGAAGGGAAGGCAGCATGCGGATCTATCCTGAGCCACTGCCATGGGGGACCCAAGGGACTCACGCAATCGCCATGAGGCCCTTTTTCTGAACCACGGTGAGCAAGCGCAATGCCGGGCCACCAGGTTTCTTTACCCCGCGTTCCCAGTCGGAAACCAGGTTTTTGGAGACATTCAGGTAGCGGGCAAAAACGGGCTGCGAGATGTGCTCGCGCAAGCGAAGCGTCTTGATCTCTTCGGGGCTGAGCACTTGCACCGGCGTCAGGCAGGCGGCATCAAACTCGCGCATCGTCTGCTTGTCGATAGCGCCCACCTCATGCAGCGCTTCCATGGTTTCATGGATGGCGGCGAAGGCATCACTGCGGTATTTCTTGGTCATCGTTTCTCACTTCCTCAAACTGCCCGTTTGAAGTC
>JBCKPE010000020.1:0-25602 GCA_038901875.1 Burkholderiaceae bacterium | reverse complement strand
CGTCGATGGCAATGTCGTCGACCACCCGGTCAGTCGCCGGGTGGTGGCGGTTCCGCTGGAAGACCTGCGGCGCGTCCCCAAGGTGGTCATCGCAGCCGGCGGTTGGCGCAAGGTGAACGCGATCCGCGCCGCGCTCAAGGCGACCCATGCGCGCGTGCTGATCACCGACGAGAAGGCCGCTCAGGGGTTGCTTCAGCGCTGATGAGGCGGCCCCGCCAGGAAGCGCGGAGCACCGGAAAGACCGTTGCCCAAGGTCCGTTTGGCATCAGATAGGTCGATAGACATAGTCGATCAGGTATTTACAAATGTTCACTTAGGAACTCAATATGCCGCACTCGACGTTCAATGGAGGATTCGACCTGCGGCAGCTGCGGCGCCGATAATTCATCGGAATCATGCTGGCAGGCGCCGCCGCCGCGCTTCCGCTCGGGAGCCAGGCTCAGAGTGCGGGCAAGCTGACGCTCTACATGGGTCCTCCGGACAAGACCTCTGCCGCCATCGCGCAGGGTTTTGAGAAGAAGAGCGGGATCAAGACCACATTTTTGCGGCTGTCGGCCGGTGAAGCGATCAACCGGATTCCCGCCGAGCGCAACAGTCCGCAGGCCAGCGTGCTCTATGGCATCGGTCTGGCGTCGATGCTGACGCTCAAGGCCGACAGACTCCTGCCACCCTACAAGTCGCCCGAAGCCAGCGCGATTCCCGATCGCTACAAGGATTCGGAAGGCTGGTGGACCGGGACCGACGTCGATTTCATCGGCATCGCATCGAACAAGCGATTCCTGCAGGAGAAAGGGAGTCGGGCGCCACGCACCTGGGAAGACCTCACGCGGCCGGAACTGGCCGGGCAGATCTGTGTCGGCAGCCCGATGACTTCGGGCACCGGTTACACCTCCAGGGCACGCGGCCCGATGTGCAGGTTCCCACGCTCATGCACAAGGCCGGCTGGCCGGTGGAACTGATCGGCAAGGTGGCCGACGTCATCATCTGCGAAGCGGCGGCCAAGGCGCCGCATGTGCCGACACAGCAGGCGCTAGAAGCGACCTACCAGGCGCTGGATCGGGTCACGCATGGTTTCATCGCGATCAACGTCCAGGAAACCGACTTGGCCGGGCACGACCAGAACGCCAAGCGCTACGCCGATTGCCTGCGCCTGACGGATCAAGGTGTCGGCAATATTCTGGCCCGCCTGCGGCCGAACGACATGTTCATCGTCACCGGTGACCATGGCAACGACCCAACGATCGGCCATGACAAGCACACCCGCGAGTTCACGCCGCTGCCGGTCTACGGCGAGCATGTTCCCGCGCGTCCATTGTCGCAACGCGACAGCCTGGCCGACATCGCCGCAACCGTCGCGGAGATTTTCCAGGTCGGCCCGCGGAGATCGGGCGAAGCTTTCTGGGCTTGCTGCAGCCCGTGGCTGTCGCCTAGGAGGGGCCGGCCTCGCCGCAGGCAGGACCCGGCATGATTACTTGACCTCGAACCTTGCCACGTTGTCCTTGGACTGGGCCACAACATCAATGGGACGACCGCGCACCAGCACCTCGGTCACGTTGGCACGCCCCACAACCACGGTAAGCGGAGGAACGCCTTCGGCGATGGCGCTTTCTCCGGAACTGAGTGTGCGCCGCAACAGAACCGCCTGACGGCCGTCAACCACCTCGATCCAGGTGTTGGACCTTGCCCTGAACATGATTTGCAATGAGCCTGCCGGGGCAACGGCAGCCGCCGCGGGAGCCGTGGCGGCCGATGCCGTGCTTGCACTCGGCTCGACTGCTGCCACGGGAAGCGACGCTGACGTTACAGAGCTGGTGCCAAGTTGCTCACTGGCAGCAGGCGCGCCGCCAGGCGCCAGCACAGCCTCACCCGTGGCGCTTGACTTCGAATCCGGACGCAGAGGGGCTGGCTCTGAGGGGGGCCAGAGGTAAACGATGGCAGCCGCCAGCAGCAACAGCAGCGCAATGCCTGGCGCTCGGGCCAATTGTCGATAGCCCCGGCTCCAGATCGACTGCCCGGCATCGCCGATGTTCGCCCCGCCCAGGGATTCAGCGTCACGCAATCGGGTCGGCATCGGGGCTGGAAGCAGGGCAAGTACGGGTTTTGGATCGACGCGCAAGGCGCGGCAGACGCTGGCCGCGAGCGGGCGGACGTAGGCCGAATCGGGTAAATCGCCCCAGCGGTCCGCCTCCAGGGCCTCGATCTTGCGTACCGGCACCTTGAGTAAAACGGCAAGCGCAGCAATGTGAAGCCCGGCGGCCTCGCGCGCCTGACGCAGCAAGCGGCCAGCGCTCGCCGACGTTGCCATGCCAGCCTCGGGCCGGTTCGCTTCGGGCTCACTCATCGAAGGCGCCGCGCTCGTAGGAGGCAAGTTCGCGCGACTGGGGAAAACGCCTCTTCAACTGGTCTGCGAGTTGCCGCATGGCCTCCTCGTTCTGCATGCGCCGTTCCACCTTGATGCCAAGCCAGAACGACTCGGAATTCGCCAACTCGCTGTTGTTGATGCGGCGAATGTAGAACTGGGCGCGTTCCAGCGCGCCGCGCTGGAACAGCAGATGGCTCAGGTTGTAGCCAGTCACCGGGTTGCCTGGGTCCAGCTCGAGTGCACGCGCGAGGCTGACTTCAGCGTCCCCCGGCTTGCCGGCTCGCATCTGGCACAGGCCAAGGGCCATCATGGTCTTCGCCCGGCTCCCGTAGACTGCACTGGTCAAGGCCTGTGCGAACGCCCGTTCTGATTCGACATGCCGTCCAAGCTGGCACAAAAACCAGCCGTAATTGTGCAAAGTATCGGCATTGCCCGGGCCCAGAACAAGGGAACGGCGAAAGCTGTCTTCGGCCAGAGGCATGTCGTTCAAGCGCATGTACACCAGCCCGCGCAAATTGAAGGCTTCGGCAAAACTTGGATCGAGGACCAGGGCCTGCTTCAACTCATCCAGGGCAACCGTCGTCTGTCCCAGTTCAAAATAACCCACCGCAAGTTCAAGCCGAACCTTGGCCCGCCTGCGCACCTCGGGCTCATCGGACGCCGTCACCAGGTCGGTGCCCGGCCCGGCGCCGGCCGGCGGCGCAGCGCAACCCGACAGGATAGTCAGGCCGCTCGCTGCCGCCGCAGCAAGGAGCAGCGCGCCGCGCAGGTGGGTCCAGATCCAGCTTGTCATGAAGCAACTCCACTGGAAGTCGGAACGGTGGTCGAGACGGACCGGACGGGAATCATCCGGCGCGTTTTCATCCGGGCGGCGACCCCGGTACGGTCGATCACGTCACCCGCGAGCTGGCCACAGGCGGCATCGATGTCGTCACCACGGGTCTTGCGAACCGTGGTGACGATTCCGGCTGCGCCGAGTATTGCGGCAAACGAGGCGATCCGATCCGGCTTGGAGCGGACCAGGCCTGACTGCGGAAATGGATTGAACGGAATCAGATTGAACTTGCAACGCAGTCCGCGGCCCGGCCCATGGTGGAACAATTCAAGCAACTGCCGCGCCTGCTCGTCACTGTCATTGACACCGTGCAGCATGCAGTACTCCATGGTGACAAAGTCGCGCGGCGCATGGGCCAGGTAGGCGCGGCAGCTGCTCAGCAGTTCAGCGATCGGGTACTTGCGATTCAGTGGCACCAGATCATCGCGCAGCGGGTCGCTCGCGGCATGCAGCGAAACCGCCAGGGCCACCGGACAATCCAGCGCCAAGCGATCGATCATCGGCACCATGCCGGAAGTCGAAACCGTGACGCGCCGCCGGGAAAGACCATAGCCATGGTCGTCCAACATGATTCGCAATGCGGGAATCAATGCCGAATAATTCTGCAAGGGCTCGCCCATGCCCATCATGACCACATTGGAGATGACTCGCCCAGTGCTCTGGCGCCGGCGTCGCAACGCGTGTTCGGCATGCCAAAGCTGGCCCACAATCTCGGCCGTGCTCAGGTTGCGGCTGAAACCCTGGCGCCCGGTTGAACAGAAGCGGCAGCCCACAGCGCAACCGGCCTGCGAGGAGACACACAGGGTGCCCCGGCCCGTTTCCGGAATGAAAACCGTTTCAACCGCATTTCCCTGGCCGACGTCAAACAGCCACTTGATGGTGCCATCGGCCGACACATGTTCCGACAGCACGGGCAGACCCTGCAGCACGGCCTCATGCTGCAGCTTGTCGCGCAGCGACTGGGCCAGATCGGTCATCTGGTCAAACCGTGTGGCGCCGCGCTGATGGATCCAGCGAAAAAGCTGGACCGAGCGGAAACGTTTTTCGCCGAGCCGTGCGAGATACCCGGCCAATGCCTCGGAATCGAGATCGAGAAGATTGGCCGTCATCGCATGAGGCTAGCGCGAGTAAGTGTGCATGCCCGGAAAGAAGAAACTGACCTCGGTCCGCGCCGTATCCGCGGCGTCCGAGCCGTGCACTGCGTTGGCGTCAATGCTGTCGGCAAAACTGGCGCGGATGGTTCCGGCAGCGGCCTTTTTCGGATCGGTGGCGCCCATCAGTTCACGGTTTTTCTGGATCGCGTTCTCACCTTCGAGAGCCTGCACCATCACCGGACCGGAGATCATGAAAGCAACCAAGTCCTTGAAGAACGGACGCTCGCGGTGCACAACGTAGAACGCCTCGGCTTCCTTTCGGGACAAATGCATCATCCTTGCCGCAACAATCTTCAGGCCAGCCGCCTCGAACCGTGCATAGATCTGCCCAATGACGTTCTTGGCCACGGCGTCGGGTTTGATGATGGAAAGTGTGCGTTCAACGGCCATGAAGGTCTGCTCTCTGGAAATGGGAAACCGCTACTGCCAAATTGGCAAAGCCTGTCATTTTAGCCGGGCCAGTTCGGCCCTTTGGCGCGGTTCTGGGGGTCGGCGTCACCCAACTCGGCCAGCGCGACCGCCGCGGCGCCGTCCGCCATTGGGGCCCGCCGCACCGCCGCCGCCCCTTGGGCCGGAACCGGCACGCTGGCGCGTGAAGCTCTCGGCTCCGATGTAGCCAAACGAGGTTTTCATCGGATCCGGCTGACTGGCGCCAGGTCGATCGGCGAGTTCGCCGCGCCGCGCACCCTGGGTTGCCGAGTCTGCGGGTGCGCCCCTTGGACCACGCGGGTCGAATCCCTGCGCGCCGTCACGCCGTCCGGAGCCGCGCCCGCCTCGTCCGCGATTTCGCCGCGAACGAGGCGCCTGCTCATCCTGCCCATTGCCCGCGCCCGCGCGCTGTGCGCTCGCCTCGCCACGCGGGCTTGGCGAAGATGCTCGCGCAAGTTTCTGAATGTCACCTTCCGCGAGCTCAAGCCAGGCCCCGCGGCGCAGGCCCCTGGGCAGGACCATGGCCCCGTAACGGATCCGGATCAGGCGGCTTACCGCGTGCCCCACGGCCTCGAACATCCGGCGCACCTCACGATGCCGACCTTCCGAGATGGTCACCCGGTACCAGCAGTTCGACCCCTCACCGCCACCGTCCTCGATCGCGCCGAACTGGGCCATGCCGTCGTCCAGGCGCACTCCCGACACAAGCTGTTGTCGCTCCTCCGCACTCAGTGCGCCCAGAACGCGGACCGCGTATTCGCGTTCCAGCCCAAAACGCGGATGCATCAACTGATTGGCCAGTTCACCTGAGCTGGTGAACAGCAAAAGTCCCTCCGTGTTCAGATCAAGCCGGCCCACCGACTGCCATTTGCCCTGGGCCAGGCGCGGCAGTTTCCGAAAAACGCTCGGTCGATTCTGCGGGTCGTCATGCGTCACGATTTCGCCGGCAGGCTTGTGGTAGGCAAGCACCCGCGCCGGCGGCGGCAGAATCCGAACCCGGACTGGCTTGCCGTTGACCTTGACCACGTCGCCAAACTGGATTCTTTGCCCAAGGTGGGCCGGTTCACCGTTCACCGAGATTCGTCCCTCCAGAATCAGCTGCTCCATGTCAAGCCGGGAACCGAGTCCGGACTGGGCCAAAACCTTGTGCAGCTTCGGTGTCTCGGCCTGCGGCTCGAGCACCCGCTTGGCCGGTTCCGAAGCGACTGGCGAACTGAGCTCATCGGCGTCGAACCGTCCCGTCACCACGTCCTGAAAATCGATGCCTGCCGGCACCGGATGCCGAAGCGCTTCCTGCTCGGCGGGCAGGTTGTCGGAGACGACTGGGGCTTCCTGCTTCACTTCGTTCATGTTCTTGTTCCGTCAAGAGGTGCCAGATGGCCGTCTGGCTGAGTTGCTTGGGCAGATGACTCAACGGCCAGCGGGCTGATTTCTCCGTCCATTGGCAGTCCTGGCTGCCGCACGGCACTGGACGCACCGTCGTTCTCGAAATCAATGCCATCGGGCAACTGCACAACGCCGTCAATCACGGGCAGTTGATCCAGTGATTCGATGCTCAGATCGTCGAGAAACTGGCGTGTCGTGCCGTACAACGCGGGACGCCCCGGCGCCGACCGATGGCCGATGATTTCGATCCAGCCTCGCTCTTCGAGTTGGCGCAGGAGCAACGAGTTGATCGTGACGCCGCGCACATCTTCCATGTCGCCCCGCGTCACCGGCTGCCGGTAGGCGATCACCGCCAATGTCTCCAACGTGGCCCGGGTATAGCGTGCTGGTTTCTCGGGATTCAGGCGGTCCAGATAAACACGCATCTCGGGCCGGCTCTGCAGGCGCCAGCCGCTCGCCACCCGAACCAGTTCAACGCCCCTCTGCCGCCACTCGTTCTGCAGGTCGGTCAGCAGCGAGCGCAGCGTGTCGGCATTCAGCGCATCGTCAAACAGCACACTCAGTTCGCGCAATTGCAAGGCTTGCGGCGAACAGATCAGCGCCGTCTCGAGAATGCGTTTGGCATCGGCCGAATTCATGATGATGCAAGCATGACGAAGCACCCTATCGGGCAACTGTTCCGGAGCGGAATTTTTCGGGGCGAAGCGTGCGTCGTGATTGTCGCGCAGGCGACCCGCCAAGCATGAGCACGCTACGAGGCGGGCTCTTCAAGCCACTTGGTCTCATTGTAACCCAGCCGCCACTGCAGCAAGGCCTGGCGAAAGTCATCCGGCGGCGCCGATTGAAACCGCAACGGACGCTGTTCGACAGGATGCTCGAATCCGAGCCGCCAGGCGTGCAGCGCCTGCCGGCCCATGCCTGCGGCCGTGGCGCCGCCGTAGAGTTCGTCGGCCAACAGAGGATGGCCGGCGTGGGACAGATGGACCCGTATCTGATGGGTGCGCCCGGTTTGCAGCTTGCACTTCAACAGGCAGCCGGCAGCGGCCTGTTCCAACAGCGTGACTTCGGTACGCGCCGGTTTGCCCGAATGCCGCGCCAGATCGACCACGGCCATGCGCAGGCGATTCCGTGGGTCACGGCCCACCGGCTGCTCCAGAGTCCGGTGCGCCGGCCCCGACCAGGTCCGATGCACCAGGGCCAGATATTCCCGACTCATGGTCCGAAGGCCAATCATGGTGATCAACGCATCCATCGCGGCTCGGCTTCTTGCCACCACCATCAAGCCACTGGTGTCCTTGTCCAGTCGATGGACAATGCCGGCGCGCGGCAGAAACTTGCTGCGTGGATCCAATGCCAGCAAAGCGTTCAGCAACGTGCCGCTCCAATTGCCCGGCGCCGGATGCACCACCAGGCCAGCCGGCTTGTTGATGACCCACAAATGTTCATCCTGATAGGCGATATCCAGCGGCAGGGACTCGGGCTTGAAGGCCTGACTCTGCAGAGTGGGCCGCAACTCGATGGTCCAGCCCTCACCCGCATGGACGGTCCGTGACGCCTTGAGCACGACCTTGTCCTCGTGCCGCGCCGCACCGGCCTCCACCAGCTGCTTCAGGTAGCTGCGCGACAGCCCGGGGACCACGGTTGCGAGCGCCTGGTCAAGGCGCAACCCATGCTGTGCCGGTGAAAACGTGATGGCCCTAATCTCGGCTTCCTCAGCGAGTTCGGGGCCATCGTCGCTCACCTCCTGCGCCTCCGTTTCAGGGGTGTCCGTCGATATAATGCCCAGGCTTGTCTTGATAAGGATCTCCGCAATGGTCAGCCGCAAATTATCAGTCGTTCTTGCCTGCCTGCTGGTCGGCATGACGGCATTTCTGGCGGCATGCAGTTCGAACCCGGCCAAGGATGTGACCGCCGACTGGAGTCCGAACAGGCTTTACAAGGAAGCCAAGGATGAGATGAATTCCGGCGCTTACGACAAGGCGACCGCGCTGTACGAAAAACTCGAAGGCCGGGCGGCCGGCACCGTGCTTGCGCAACAGGCGCAGTTGGACAAGGCCTACGCCCACTACAGGGGTGGAGAACCCGCGCTGGCGATCGCCACGCTGGACCGGTTCATCAAGCTGCACCCCTCCAATCCGGCGCTCGATTACGCCTTGTATCTCAAGGGCGTGGTGAACTTCAACGACAACCTCGGCATGTTCGCCTTCCTGAGCCAGCAAAGCCTTTCCGAGCGCGACCAGAAGGCGGCGAAGGAATCGTTCGAGACCTTCAAGGAACTGGTGCGACGCTTTCCCGAGTCGAAGTACACCCTGGACGCGCGCCAGCGCATGACCTACATCGTGGACTCGCTGGCGCAGTACGAAGTCCATGTGGCGCGTCACTATTTTCTTCGCGGCGCGTATCACGCGGCGGTGAACCGGGCCCAGATCGCCATCGTCGATTACCGCGAGGTGCCGGCGACCGAGGAGGCGCTCTATATCCTGTTCCGTTCCTACGACGCGCTGGAACTGCCGCAACTGCGCGATGACGCCAAGCGGGTACTGGACAAGACTTTCCCGAACAGCCCGTACCTGACCCGCGGCTTCAGGAAGTCGGAAGATCCCTGGTGGAAGCTGTGGTAGCCGGCAGCGACGCCAGTTCGTCGAGCAGCGACTCATAGTCCTCGGCCCGTCGGATACGGCGCATCGGCGGCAGGGCGGCGAGCAAGCGTTGCCCATAACTCATGCTTGAAAGGCGGACGTCGCAAATCGCCAGAATGCCGCGGTCGGTCTCGCTGCGGATCAGTCGGCCCGCGCCCTGGCGCAGCGCCACCGCCGCCTCCGGCAGAAAATAGTCATTGAACGGACTTCGACCGGCGAGTTCCAGCCGGCGCGTCCTGGCTTCAACCAGCGGATCGTTCGGTGGTGGAAAAGGAAGTTTATCGATTACCACCAGTTGCAGCGCGTCCCCCGGCACGTCGAATCCTTCCCAGAACGACGCTGATGCCACCAGGATGGCGCCGACGCTGCTCGCGGCACCTCCGTCGCGAAAGCGTTGCATCAGGGCGCTGCGCGAATCTTGACCCTGAACCAGCACCTCGAGTCCCGACCCCGAGGGAAACAGCGACTGGAGCCGTTCGCCAACAACACGCAGGGCGCGCAAGGTGGTGGTCAGAACGAGGGTGCGGCCCTGCAAACGGCGTGCCGCTGAAGCAACCAGATCGGCGACCTGCAAGGAGTGCTGCGGCTGGTCCGGCCGGCAAAAATGCTCGGGCAGGTACAGCGCGGCCTGGCGCGCGTAGTCAAACGGACTGCCAACGCGCAACTTCCTGGCCTCGGACAGACCGCAGGGCTCGGCAAACCAGTCGAGACTGGTGTCATTGCCGAGCGTCGCCGAAGTAAAGATCCAGGCCCGCGCGCCCCAGGCCTGCTCCTCTCCGTCCCTGGCGAACAGCCGTGAGCGCATGGTCTGCGCAATGTCCAGCGGTGACTCCACCAGTCGCACCTGCGCGCCAACCTCCACCCAGCGCACAAACGCAGAATCGCCAGCCCGGGCGAATCCGGCAAGGCGGCCCCTGATGTCGGCCGCACGCTCGCCTAGCCGTGCAAAGTCGGGCGCAATTTCATCGACCCGGCTTAATGCCTCCTGCACCCGAGCACAGGCCTGATCCAGTTGCGCCAGCGCCTGTTCCCAAGCCTGTGGCTCGACTCCTTCCGGGACGATGTCGGTCCAACGCAGTCTGGCGGCGCCGGATTGCCGCGGAAAAACCAGACGAAAATCCCGCGCAGCCTTTTCCAAACCATGGGCCAACGCGGTCCAATCGACCAGCCCGCGCGCCAGCTGCAACCCTGCGGCCAGCAGATCGCGCGAGAAATCAAGCAACTGCGAAGTGCCAAGCTGTTGGCCGAGAAACTGCACGCCAATCTCGTTGAGCTGATGGGCCTCGTCAAAAACGACGACCCGGACCGTTGGCAGCAGTTCGGCCATTCCCGATTCACGAATCGCCATATCGGCGAAGAACAGATGGTGGTTCACCACCAGCACGTCTGCCGCCATCGCTTCGCGCCGGGCCAGGTTGACGTGGCAGGCGCGTGCCTTCGGGCACTGCGAGCCAAGACAGTTCTCGCGTGTTGACGTGACCAGGGGAATGACCGGCGAGCGTTCGTCCAGTCCCGGCAACTCCGCCAGATCGCCCTGACGCGTGAGCCGGGACCAGCTTTCGATTCGGGCCAGCGCATGCAGCGCCGGCTGGTCCCGGGTCACCCCGATGGCGGCTTCCATCCGATGCAGGCAAAGGTAACTGGCGCGTCCCTTGAGCAGTGCGGCGCGCACTGGCAGGCCGAGCGCCCGCGCCAGGCGCGGCAGATCCCGACCAAAGAGCTGGTCTTGCAGGGTCTTGCTGGCGGTCGAGACCATGACCCGCTCTGCGCTGAGCAGGGCAGGAACCAGGTAGGCAAAGGTCTTGCCAACGCCGGTTCCAGCCTCGACCACCAGCGCGCCACCGTCTTCGATGGTCTTTGCCACCGCCTCGGCCATGGCCACCTGCTGCGGGCGTCGCTGGTAGTTCTGCTCGATGCGTGCAAGCGCACCGTTCGCCGCAAAGACCTCAGCGACCGATTGCAGCAAACTCATCAGGCGGGTTCTTTGGGGTCCAGCGAAAGTTCAAGTCTGGCAATCTGGTCACGCAGGGCCAGGCGGCGCTTCTTCAGCCGGCGCAACAACAGTTCGTCGAGCGGCAACTGTCCAGCCATCAAATCGATCATTGCATCCAGATCGGCATGCTCGATTCGCAGCTCAATCAGCCGGCGATCGGGGGAGTGCAGATTGGCTTCCACTTGAATTGAAGAGTCAAACCAGTTGAGCCGCGGTTCGCTCGATAATACGTGAAACTCGGGGTACCACCTTCCGGCATCCGCTGCACCCGATTCCAATCATGACCAAGGGCTACAAGCTTTCCGCCTCGACCGGGATCCATCGGGGTGACCGTGATTACCAGCAGGACCAGGTTCAACTGCTGCGGCATGCCGTCAGCAACGGCTGTGTCATGGCCGTGCTAGCTGATGGCATGGGGGGCCGCACCGGGGGGCGCAAGGCGTCAGACCAGGTGATGATGACCGCCAAGCAGCTGTTTGAGCGCTACGCGCCGGATACCGACGACGCCCACGCCATGCTTACCCAAATCGTTCAGGAGGCGCATCTTGTCATCAAGATGACCGCGGTCTCCTCAGAGCAGGAGCCGCACAGCACGCTGGCCATCTTCCTGGTGAATCCGCAGGGCGACAGCCACTGGGTCCATTGCGGCGATTCGCGCATCTACCATTTTCGCGGCGACAAGCTGGTGCATCGCACCAAGGATCACTCCTACGTGCAAACCCTGGTGGACAAGGGCGAGATCACCGAAGAGCAGGCCAACGTTCATCCCCAGTCGAACATGTTGACGGGCTGCCTGGGGATACCCGAGGATGCGCCCATCACGCATCACTACGTTGCCGAACTCAGGCCGGGGGACTCCCTGATGTGTTGCAGCGATGGAGTCTGGCACTACTTTAAGCCGGAAGAACTGGGCTCGATTCTCTCGACCCTGTCGCCGCGAGAGGCGAGCGAATTTATCATCGACACGGCCCGGGCTCGGGCCCGAGGCGGTGGCGACAACCTTTCGCTGGCCGTGGTCGGCTTCGCCGAGCTTGACCCGGAAAAGCCGGCGAGCATATTCGCCAACCTCCTGCCGCCGGCACCCGCGCCCAAGGCAGCGCCAGCGCCAGCACCGAAGCCAACTCCTAAACGCTAGGGATGCTCCACGTCCAGGCGGTTGGACGACCCAAGTCAGCCTGGCGGCAAGGAATCGGCGCGCGGTTTGGTGCGTTCCTTCAGTTTTTGATCATGCGCAATGCGCCGCCGTTGCGCCTGTTCCTGACGAGCTTCATAGGCCCGGGTCTTCGATGCCGCGGCCTGTGCCGAAGCGGCACGCCGGTTCGCCGCCTCCTGTCGGCGTCGCTGCCGGTCCTCATCGGCCAATTGCCCGGCCCTTTCTTGCTGTTCAGACTTTGCCGATGGCGTCTTTTCGGCACGCGGGCGCGCAGTTTCCGAAGCCGCCGGTGCCGCGGCCCGGGCTGAAGCCGCCGGCCTCGGCAGCGCCGGGCGATCCTGTTCCTCGGTCAGTTTTTTCTCCACGCGTTGGATCGCAACAGAGCCATCACGCTTGCGCTGGTCGGCGTCAAGCAGTCGACTTTGCTGCTGCAGATCGTCCATTCGCACGCGCCGCTGCGCCTTGGCCTCATTCAGGCAGGCCGTGACGACAAAACGTTCCTGGCAGACACGGACCTGGCCTTGGTAGTGGCGCTCAACGTCGACCCGCTCGGCGGCGATCCTGATGCGCTCCGCAGCGGCTGACCCGGCGTCACCTTGACCCTCGGCCGAAGCGGTCACTGCCCAAAGCAGCAGGCCCACCGCACGCAACCAGAGCTCCAAGCGTTTCATGTCAGAGTCGTGCTCACGTTCCTGCGCGCCTGGGCCAGGTACTGACTTGATTGCATTTCGTTCAGGCGCGAGGCGATTCGCGGAAATTCATGGGACAGCGGACCCTCAGTGCAAAGTTCCTCGGGCTTGACTTCGGCCGACAGCATCAGCTTGACACGCCGGTCGTACAGGACATCGACGAGCCAGGCAAAGCGTCGAGCCTCGAACGCCATGCGCAGGGTCATTTTCGGAACGCCGCTCACCAGCACGGTATGAAACTGCGAGGCGATCTCGATATAGTCGTTCCGTGAACGCGGCCCGCCGCACAGAGCTTGGAAGTCGAACCAGACCACCCCGTCGGCCTTGCGCCGCGCCAAGATCTTTCGGCCCTCGATGGCCAGCACAGGCGTCTCGTCGGGTGCAGCCGCCAGCCGCTGAAAGGCCAGCGTCATTTCGGCGTCTGCCTGCGGGCCCGGCGGCTGGCGATACAGCCTGACCTGCTCCAGCAGCAGGCGCCGGTAGTCGATCCCGTGCTCGACCTCGACCAGCACCAAGTGCCGCTTCAACAGGGCGATCACCGGCAGCAGGCGATCCCGGTGCATGCCGTTGGGGTACAGGTCGTCAGGGTGGAAGTTGGACGTCGTGATCAGGCCGACACCTCGCCCGAACAGCGTCGACAGGAGTCGGTGCAGGATCAGCGCGTCGGTCATGTCGGCAATGTGAAACTCGTCGAAGCAAATCAGGCGGTAACGGCGCGCAATTTTTTCCCCCAGCGCCTGCAGCGGATCCGCCGTGCCTTGCAGGGTGCGCAATTCGCGGTGCACCTCGCGCATGAACTCGTGGAAATGCAGCCGCGTCTTGCGCCGAAGCGGAACCGCGCCAAAAAAGCAGTCCATCAAAAAGCTTTTGCCGCGACCGACACCGCCGTAGAGGTAGACACCAAGCGGCGGCGCCGGACGGTGGATCAGCTTCTTCAGCGGATTGGAGCGCCTTTCCCTGAATTCGTCCCATTCGCGCGCGCATCGGTCCAGTTCTTCGACCGCGGCGAGTTGGGATGAATCACCGTGGTAGCCACGCGCTGCCAACTCAGCCCGATAAGCTGAAGCTACCGACATCGGCGCTAGTAGTTCAGCGAGCGTCGATCGACCGACAGTGCGGCCTCCTTGGTCGCCTCACTCAGCGACGGGTGAGCGTGGCAGATGCGGGCCAGGTCCTCGCTGCTGGCGCGAAACTCCATCGCCAGCACGGCTTCAGCAATTAGTTCACTGGCCTGCGGGCCGACGATGTGAACACCGAGAATTTCGTCGGTCGCGGCATCGGCCAGCATCTTCACCATGCCCGTGGTGTCGCCCAGCGCCCGGGCCCGGCCATTGGCAAGGAAAGGAAAACTTCCCGACCTGTAGGCACGGCCACTGGCCTTGAGCTGTTGTTCAGTCTGCCCAACCCAGGCGATTTCGGGACGGGTGTAGATGACCCAGGGAATGGTGTTGAAGTTGACATGGCCATGCTGCCCCGCGATACGCTCGGCCACGGCGATGCCCTCTTCCTCGGCCTTGTGCGCCAGCATCGGGCCGCGAACAACGTCGCCAACGGCCCAGACGTTGGCAAGACTGGTCCGGCATTCGTCGTCGACCCATATGGCGCCACGCTCGTCGAGCTTCAGGCCCACCGCTTCAGCGTTCAACCCGTCCGTGTTGGGCAGGCGCCCGATGGAGACAATCAGCTTGTCAACCTCAAGCGTCCGCGCGCCGCCTTCGGCATCGGTCCAAGCAATCGAAACACCCTTATCGCCCGACGTGACGGTGTCAACCCTGACGCCCAGTTCAATTCTTAGGCCCTGCTTGAAAAAGGCCTCGCGTGCTTCCCTGGCAATCTGCTCGTCAACCACAGCAAGAAACGTCGGCAGCGCCTCAAGAATCGTGACATCGGCGCCCAGACGACGCCACACTGACCCCAATTCCAGGCCGATGATGCCCGAACCTATCAATCCAAGGCGAGCCGGCACCTTGTCCAACCGCAAGGCGCCATCGTTCGACAAGATGCTTTGTTCGTCAAATGGCGCATTGGGCAGGGCACGCGCGCTGGAGCCGGTTGCCAGAATCACATGGACCGTGCTCAAGGTTTCCTGGCTCGCACCCGCCACGCCAATCTCATACTGGCCGTCGCGTGCAGCGACGAATGAACCCCGGCCGTGAAAGAACTGCACCTTGTTCTTCTTCAGCAGGTACAGGATGCCGTCGTTGTTCTGCTTGACCACCGCATCCTTGCGCGAGAGCATCTTCGCCAGATCCAGGCCCAGACCCTTGATTTCGATGCCATGGCCGGCGAAATGATGACCGGCCTGCTCGTAATGTTCGGAGGACTGCAGCAAGGCCTTGGATGGGATGCAGCCGACATTGGTGCAGGTTCCTCCGGGTGCCGGGCCGCCTGCGGCATTGCGCCACTCATCGATGCAGGCAACCGACAGGCCGAGTTGTGCCGCCCGAATGGCGCTGACATAGCCTCCGGGACCTGCGCCGATGACAACGACATCAAAGTTCTTGGACATGGGCTCCCCTGACAATGGCGCGCATCGTTAGATGTCGAACAGAAGTCGCGACGGGTCCTCAAGCGCCTCTTTCATCGCCACCAGTCCGAGCACCGCCTCGCGTCCGTCGATGATCCGATGGTCGTAGCTCAGCGCGAGGTAGTTGATCGGCCGCACCACCACTTCGCCGTTTTCCACCACCGGCCGGTCCCGCGTTGCGTGAACGCCAAGAATGGCTGACTGCGGCGGATTGATGATCGGCGTCGACAGCATGGACCCAAACACGCCGCCGTTCGAAATGGAGAAAGTTCCTCCAGTCATTTCGGCCATGCCAAGCTTGCCATCGCGCGCCTTGACGCCGAACTCGGAGATCTTTTTCTCGATCTCGGCAAAGCTCATCTGGTCGGCATCGCGCAGGATCGGCACCACCAGCCCACGCGGCGAGCCGACGGCAATGCCGATGTCAAAGTAACCGTGGTAAACGATGTCGGTTCCGTCCACCGAAGCGTTCAGGATCGGGAATCTTTTGAGCGCGTGCACCGCGGCTTTGACAAAGAAACTCATGAATCCGATCTTGACGCCATATTCCTTCTCGAACTTGTCCTGGAAGCGCTTGCGCATCTCCATCACCGGCGCCATGTTGACTTCGTTGAAGGTGGTCAGAATCGCGCTGCTGGCCTGGGACTGAAGCAGCCGCTCGGCGACCCGGGCGCGCAAACGGCTCATGGGCACCCTCTGCTGGGGGCGGTCACCCAGGTCCGGCGCAGGAGGAATACTCACCTGCGGCAGCGGCGGCGAGACTGCGCGTGTTCCACTCGGCGTCGCAGGCACACTGGACAGGGCGGGCGGCGCCTGGCTGGCCGCGGCGAGCCGGCCCAGGACGTCGGCCTTGGTGATTCGGCCGTCGCGTCCGGTCCCCTCCAGCGAACCCGGCTCCAGCCGGTTTTCCGCCATCAGCTTGGCCGCCGCCGGCATGGCAACACCGGCCCTTGAACCCTGGACCCCGGCCGCAACCGGCGCTGGCGCGCTCGTTGCAGGCGCTGCGGCTGTTGCCCTGCCCGCGGTATCAAGCCTGGCAATCGCCTGTCCCGCCGTCACCGTCGCACCATCGGCCACCAGCAGTTCCGCCATGACTCCGGCCGCCGGCGCGGGAACCTCCAGTACCACCTTGTCGGTTTCAATCTCAACCAGGGTCTCGTCCATTGCGACTGCATCGCCTGGCTTCTTCTTCCATTGCAGCAGCGTCGCCTCGGCCACCGATTCCGACAGTTGCGGCACCTTCACTTCGATCATTGACATGGCATTTCTTTCATTGCGTTGCCGCTTCGAGGCGTCGCGCCTACTTGGTCAGGACAAAACCCTTGAGCTTGCCAAACGCAGCGTCAACCAGCGCCTTTTGCTGCTGCATGTGCAACTGCGAGTAGCCGGCAGCGGGTGAAGCGGAGGCGGCTCGGCCGGCGTAGCCCAGCTTCTGACCGTCCAGCATGTTCTCGTGGATGGCGTGCTGCACGAAGAACCAGGCGCCCTGGTTCTGCGGTTCGTCCTGGCACCAGACCACTTCAGCCGCCTGCGGATAGCGCCTGATCTCGGCCGCGAACGCCTTGTGCGGGAACGGGTACAGCTGCTCGACCCGCAGGATGGCGGCGTCGTCCTGTCCTTTTTCTTCGCGTTTGCGGGCCAGGTCGTAGTAGACCTTGCCGGAACACACGATGACACGCTTGACTCGATCAGCCTTCTTGAGCACTTCCTCCCTTTGCTCGGGAATCAGGGTTTGAAAGCTGCCTCGGCTGAACTCGGACAGTGCCGACGCGGCGTCCTTGTGCCGCAGCAGCGACTTCGGCGTCATGATGATCAGCGGTTTGCGCAGATTGCGAATCATCTGCCGGCGCAGCACGTGAAAAATCTGGCCGGCCGTGGTGGGTTGCACCACCTGCATGTTGGTGTCGGCGCTCAGCTGCATGAAGCGCTCAAGCCGGGCCGAGCTGTGCTCCGGGCCCTGGCCCTCGTAACCGTGCGGCAACATCAGCGTGATGCCGTTGACGCGGCCCCATTTGACTTCGCCGGAAGCGATGAACTGGTCGATCACCACCTGCGCTCCGTTGACGAAGTCGCCGAACTGCGCCTCCCAGATCACCAGTGTGTTCGGGTCGTTCGATGCGTAGCCGTATTCGAAGGCAAGCACGGCCTCCTCGGACAGAATCGAATCAATGACGACGAACGGGGCCTGGCCCTCACTGACGTTCTGCAACGGCGTGTAGGTCCCGACATCCCATTTTTCGCGCTGCTGATCGTGTAGCACGGTGTGCCGATGGCTGAACGTGCCGCGGCCACTGTCTTGACCGCTCAGGCGAACCGGATAACCGCTTGCCACCAGGGAGGCAAACGCCATGTGCTCGCCCATGCCCCAGTCGACGTTGATCTCGCCACGACCCATGGCGGCGCGCTCGTCAAGCACTTTCTTGACCAGAGGATGGGCCGCAAAGTTCGCCGGCAGCGTGGTGATGCGCTCGGCCAGGCGCCGCCATTCCGCCGCGGGAATGGCGGTGTCGGCGCTGTCGGTCCACTTCTTGCCCAGGAACGGACTCCAGTCAACAGCGAACTTGCTCTTGAAATTGGTCAGCACCGGATCAAAAGTATTTTTTCCCTCTTCCAGCGCGACGCGCTGCGCCTTGACCATGTCCTCACCCAGGGTCGCCCCCATGCCCTGCGCCGCCAGCTTGTCGGCATAGAGTTTTCGCGTTCCCGGATGCTGGGCAATCTTCTTGTACATCAGGGGCTGGGTCATGGCCGGCGTGTCCTGCTCGTTGTGCCCCAACTTGCGAAAGCAGATGATGTCAACAACCACGTCCCGGCGGAACTCCATTCGGTACTCAAGCGCCAGGCGGGTGGCCAGAACCACCGCCTCGGGATCGTCACCGTTGACATGCAGGACCGGCGCTTCGATCATCTTCACCACATCCGAGCAGTAAAGCGTGGAACGGCTGTCGCGCGGGTCCGAGGTCGTGAAACCGATCTGGTTGTTGATCACCAGATGCACCGTGCCGCCGGTCGAGTAACCCCGGGTCTCGGCCAGCGCCAGGGTCTCCATCACCACACCCTGTCCGGCAAAGGCGGCGTCGCCGTGCACCAGCACCGGCAACACCTGCCGTCCGTCCGGGTCCCCGCGGCGGTCCATGCGCGCGCGCACCGAACCTTCCACCACCGGGTTGACGATTTCCAGATGCGAGGGATTGAACGCCAGCGTCAGATGCACCGGCCCGCCGGGCGTCGACACGTCGGAACTGAAGCCCTGGTGGTATTTGACGTCGCCCGAAGGCAGATCCTCCTTTGCGGTGTGATCGAACTCGGCAAACAGGTCCGCCGGCAGCTTGCCCAGGGCATTGACCAGCACGTTCAGGCGGCCACGGTGCGCCATGCCAATGACAATCTCCTGCACCCCCTGCGACCCGGCGCATTGGATCACCTCGTCCATCGACGCAATGAAGCTCTCACTACCCTCAAGAGAGAACCTCTTCTGACCGACATACCGGGTATGCAGAAAGCGCTCCAGGCCCTCGGCCGCGGTCAGACGGTCCAGGATGCGCCTCTTCTTCTCGACGCTGAAGCTGGGCTTGCTGCGAATGCTCTCCAGCTTCTGCTGCCACCAGCGCTTCTGGTTTTGGTCGGTGCAGTACATGAACTCCGCGCCAATGGTGCCGCAATAGGTTTCGTGCAGTGCGTTGAGCAACTCACGCAGCGTCATCGTCTCGCGGCCGAAATAGGTGTTGCTGGTGTTGAAAGCCAGTTCCTGGTCGGCGTCCCCAAAGCCATAGAAGCCTGGCTCGAGGTCGGGAATCTTGTCGCGCTCGGTGCGTTTCAGAGGATCGAGGTCGGCCCAGCGCGCGCCGACATTGCGATAGGCCGCAATCAGTTGTTGCACTGCCGTGCGCTTGCGACCCATCTCGACGTCGGCGCTGGCCAGGCTGACCCTTGTCGTGCCCTGTTTCGCACGCTCGGCAAAGGCGTTGACGACCGGGAGATGCGCAACGTCCCTGGCGTTGCTACCGTCCACCGCCGGGACATTCTGCAGCGCATCGAAATAGTCGCGCCAATTGTCCGGAACGCTGCCCGGATGGTTCAGGTAGTTTTCGTACATCTCCTCGACGTAAGGCGCATTGCCGGCGAAGAGATAGGAATTGCCCTGGAAGGCCTGGTAGACCGATGCTGTCTGAGTCATGCTGCGCTGACCTCCGTTCCCCTGCAGGAAACATTAGCTGGTTAAAGCTTGTGGAATAACCTTCCGCGACACGGCTGAACCGGTTGGCGGATGCGACCGTGGCTCGGAAAGGGCCCTTGATCTATCGGCATTGTGCCACCGTTCACGAGCCGGAACCTGGCTGTCCGGGCTATCACATGGCGTGGCGCTCGCGCCGGCTCTGGCGGCTATCAGGCGGAGATCAGGCTACGGATCTGTGCCAGCGATGAAGGGTCCTCGATGGTGCTCAGATCCCCCGGGTCGCGTCCTTCGCAAACCGCAGCCAGCGCCCGCCTGAGCAGCTTGCCGCTGCGCGTTTTCGGCAGCGTGGCGACGAAATGAACCCGTGCTGGACGGGCCACCGCGCCCAACTGAGCGTTGACGACCGCCATCAGATCGCCTTCGAGCCTGAGCTTGCTGGCGCCATCGCCGATCATGCTCGCGTCGCGCACCACCACGAAGGCCACTGCCACCTGCCCCTTGAGGGCATCGGCAACACCCACCACAGCCACCTCGGCCACATTGGCGTGGCTGGAAATGCTTTCTTCAATTTCCCTTGTCCCGAGGCGATGGCCAGCCACATTGATGACGTCGTCGGTCCTGCCAAGGATGAAAAAGTAGCCCTCCTCATCCCGAATGCCCCAGTCAAAGGTGCTGTAGATCAACTTTCCCGGGAAACTCTTCCAGTAGGTGCTCTCGAATCGGGCGTCATCGCCCCAGACCGTCGACATGCATCCAGGCGGCAACGGCCCCTCGATAGCCACCACCCCTTTGACTTTCGGTCCGACCGGCATGCCAGTGGTTTCGTCGAGAATCTTCACGTCGTAACCCGGCATCGCCAGGCCCGGGGAGCCAAACTTTGCTTTCATGCCGGGTTCCACGCCCCTCGCGACAGCCAGGATCGGCCAACCGGTTTCAGTTTGCCAGTAGTTGTCGATGATGGGCACGCCGAGCGCGCCCGAAATCCATTGCGCGGTCGGTTCATCGAGCGGCTCGCCGGCGAGAAAAAGCGACTTCAGCGAGCTCAGGTCATGACGCGTCATGAAATCGGTCGAACTCTTCTTCAGAACCCTTATCGCCGTAGGCGAGGTGAACATGCGCGTCACGCGGTACTTGGCAACCAGGCTCCACCAGATTCCGGGGTCAGGCCGGATCGGCACGCCCTCGTAAATGATCGTCGCCATGCCATGCAGCAACGGCCCGTACACCGCATAGGAATGCCCAACCGCCCAGCCCACATCGGCCGCAGTGAACATCGTCTCACCCGGCGCGCCACAAAAGATATGCTTCATCGACGCCGCCAGCGCGACGATGTGACCGCCGACGTCGCGCTGCACCCCTTTGGGTCTGCCGGTGGTGCCCGAGGTGTAAAGAATATAGGACGGGTCGTTGGACTCAAGCCAGACCACACTGACCTGCTGGCCCTTCACCTTGGCCATCAGCGTCTCAAAGTCGTGATCGCGTCCGGCCACCATGGCGCAGTCGGCGCGCCCCAGGTTCTTGATTACAACCGCGTCGGGCTTGTGCCGCGCCAAACCCAGAGCCTCGTCCAGCAGCGGTTTGTAGGGCACCGGCTTGCCGGCGCGGGAACCGGCGTCGGCGCTCATCACCAGCTTGGGCCGGGCGTCGTCAATGCGGATGGAGAGACTGAGCGAGGCGAAGCCACCAAACACCACCGAATGAATTGCCCCTATCCGGGCGCAGGCAAGCATGGTCAGCACCGCCTCCGGAATCATCGGCATGTAGACCAGCACCCGGTCGCCACGCCCCACTCCAAGCGACTGCATCATGGCCGCCACTTCGTTCACTCCGCGGTGCAGTTCCTCCCAGGTCAGGATCGTTTCAGTCGGTGCCGCATCCGGCGTCTCGGTACTGACATGGATAACAGCGGGAAGCATCGCCCGCTGCGCCAGATGCCGATCAACGGCGTTGTAGCAGGCATTGGTCTGCCCACCGAGATACCACTTCGCGAACGGCGGCATGCTGTAGTCGCACACCTTGTCGAACCTGCGATGCCAGTGGATGAGTTCGGCCTGCTCAGCCCAGAACGCGTCCCGCTCAAGCAGCGATCGACGATGAAAGTTTGCATACGCGCCCATGTGACTGGTCTCCTGAATCCGAGGCTGATACCGATGCAAGCGATTATTCATCACCACTCGCCGTACCCATACCGATGCCTCGTCCTCGTCGCACCTGCGTGGTGCTGACGCCGGTGACGGCTCATGGTGGACAGCAGGACAGGCCGACTGAGAAGCGTCTTGGAGAAAAGATATCTTTCATATTCAACAGGTTACAGTGTTTATCGCATAAACAACATTGAATTGACAGTTGAAACCATGGAGGTCTATCCTCGGCTTCCATGCGAAGATTCCTCGCCGCTCTCCTGCTCGCTTTCGCGCCACAGGTCTGGTCTGCACCGGTGGCAACGGGTGATGCGCTGGATCTGTTTCTGGCAAGAAAAGGAATCCTTGACCAAGGTTCGGGAGCCGGCCAGACCCAGCGCGGCGGCGCGGCCGACATGGTTTCTCACGCCATCGGTTTCCTCGGCGTCCCGTACCGCCTGGGCGGCAACGACTTTGAATCGGGCTTTGATTGCAGCGGATTTGTCCGTGCCGTCGTTGCGCAGACCATCGGCTTGCTGCTGCCGCGCCAAGCCGACCAGCAGGCCGCCGCCAGCAACGAAATTTTGGCGTCCGAGTTGCAGCCTGGAGACCTGGTCTTCTTCAACACCCTCGAGCGAGCCTACAGCCATGTCGGCATCTACCTCGGTGCAGGAAGATTCGTCCATTCGCCCAAGCCTGGCGCCCAGATCCGGGTGGAAGACATGAGCAAGACCTACTGGACCCAGCGCTTCAATGGCGCGAGGCGGGTCCAGGTCACACAGCTCGACAGCAAGAACTCACCTTGACGGCAGGTGGCCGCAAGCGACGCGGCGCTTGCCGGTTCATGTCATCACGCCAACGGAAACAGAGAGGCCTGTGAGGTTTTCACCGCACAGGCCTGCAAATCGCCTGGCCGCCGCTGGGACGGCCCGCTCAAGCTATCGGTTGGTCCGGGTGCCAACCACCTCGATCTCAACACGGCGGTTCTTGGCACGACCTTCCGTCGTCTTGTTGTCGGCGACCGGCTGCTTTTCACCCTTGCCTTCGGTATAGACACGGTTCTTCTCGATGCCCTTGCTCACCAGATAGGCCTTCACCGCTTCGGAACGCTTGACTGAAAGCTGCTGGTTGTAGGCGTCGGCACCGACCGAGTCGGTATGACCGACAGAGATGATTACCTCAAGGTTGATGCCCTTGATCTTGCTGACCAGGTCATCCAGCTTGGCTTTGCCCTCGGGCTTCAGAACCGACTTGTCGAAATCAAAGAAGGCGTCGGCAGCGTAGGTCACCTTGGTCGCAGCCGGGGGCTGGGGTGCAGGCGCCGGAGCAGGCGCCGTGGCCGGCCTGGGAGCCGCAGCCGGGGCGGGGGCGGGGGCGGGGGCGGGAGCGGGAGCAGGACGGGGCGCCGGTGCCGGTGCCGGGGCCGGGGCCGGGGCCGGGGCCGGAGCCGCTGCAATAGCCGGAACGATCGCGCCGTCGCAGCCTCTGGCCGCCGTTGCCGGGGTCCAGAAATTGTCACGCCAGCACAGTTCGTTGCTGCCGTTCTTCCAGACCAGATCGCTGCCGCCATTGCGCCAGTTGTCGATCGACTGCGCGCCCGCAGCGGTTGCCAGCGCGACGGTCGCGAACAACACGGCCACTTTATTGAGTTTCTTCATGGTTCTCCTCAGAGGGGAAAGATCCGCAGTCGCGCTGCGATTAACAAGACGCCTTAAGTGCCCATCACGAAAAACGTTGAGCGAATTGTGCCACAGTCATTGGGGCCTTCCCCAGCCGCTGCGGGACCCATTCGGCAGCTACCCCGGATTAATTGAGCCGTCTGTTGCCGTGAAACGACACGGCCCGGGCCGTAAAATCATGCGCTTCGCGCCCCCCGCCCCTGCCTCCCGCCGCTCCCTTCCCTCTCGCCATGACCCAATTCGCCAAGGAAACCTTGCCCGTCAGCCTCGCGGAGGAGATGCGGCGCAGTTACCTCGACTATGCGATGAGCGTGATTGTCGGGCGTGCCCTGCCCGACGCGCGCGATGGCTTGAAACCGGTGCATCGGCGCGTGCTCTATGCGATGCATGAACTCGGCAATGAATGGAACCGGCCGTACAAGAAGTCAGCTCGCATCGTTGGCGATGTCATCGGCAAGTACCACCCGCACGGAGACCAGTCGGTCTACGACACGATCGTGCGCATGGCGCAGGACTTTTCCATGCGGCATGAGCTGGTTGATGGCCAGGGCAATTTTGGCTCGGTCGACGGCGACAACGCGGCAGCGATGCGCTACACCGAAATCCGGCTGACGCGCATCGCCCACGAAATGCTTGCCGATATCGACCGGGAAACGGTGGATTTCGGCCCGAACTACGATGGCAGCGAGAAGGAGCCGCTGGTTCTTCCAAGCAAACTGCCGAATCTGCTGGTGAACGGGTCGGGTGGAATCGCCGTGGGCATGGCGACCAATATTCCCCCGCACAATCTGAATGAGGTGGTGGACGCTTGCCTGCATTTGCTCGGGCATCCGCAGGCCACCGTTGAAGACCTGATGGAAATTATTCCGGCGCCTGACTTCCCCACGGCCGGGATCATCTACGGCATCGAAGGCGTGCGCGACGGCTACCGCACCGGACGCGGCCGGGTCGTGATGCGCGCCAAGTGCCATTTTGAGGACATCGACAAGGGACAACGCCAGGCCATCGTCGTTGACGAACTGCCCTATCAAGTCAACAAGAAGACACTGCAGGAGCGGATGGCCGAGCTGGTGCACGAGAAGAAGATCGAAGGCATCAGTCACATTCAGGACGAGAGCGACAAGTCGGGCATGCGCCTGGTGATCGAACTCAAGCGCGGCGAAGTCGCCGAAGTCGTGCTGAACAACCTGTACAAGCAGACGCAGCTGCAGGACACCTTTGGCATCAACATGGTGGCGCTGATCAACGGCCAACCCAAGCTGTGCAATCTGAAGGACCTGGTCGAGGTGTTCCTGCAGCACCGGCGCGAGGTCGTCACCCGGCGCACCGTGTTTGCCTTGCGCAAGGCCCGTGAACGAGGGCATGTGCTCGAAGGGTTGGCGGTCGCGCTGGCCAACATCGATGAATTCATTGCTGTCATCCGCGCCGCCCCGACCCCGCCGATCGCCAAGGCGCAACTGATGGAGGGCCGTTGGGACAGCGCCCTGGTGCGTGAGATGCTGACCCGCACGCGGGAAGACGGTGGCGTGCTGAACGCCGACGACTACCGGCCCGAAGGACTGGACCGAGCCTACGGCATAGGAAGCGATGGCCGTTATCGACTGAGCGACACGCAGGCGCAGGAAATCCTGCAGATGCGTCTGCAGCGCCTGACTGGGCTGGAACAGGACAAGATCGTTACCGAGTACCGGGACGTGATCGCCGAAATTTCCGATCTGCTCGACATCCTTGCCCGTTCCGAGCGCGTCTCCGTCATCATCATGGAGGAGCTGACCGCGCTCAAGCAGGAGTTTGGTCAGACCAAGCCGGGCGCCAGGCGCAGCCAGATCGAGCACAGCAGCTATGACCTGAGCACAGAGGACCTGATCACGCCCACCGACATGGTGGTGACCCTGTCCCACGGCGGTTACATCAAGAGCCAGCCGCTTGGCGAATACCGGGCCCAGCGGCGCGGTGGCCGCGGCAAGCAGGCCACAGCCACCAAGGAAGACGATTGGATCGACCAACTCTTCGTTGCCAACACGCACGATTACATCCTGTGCTTCTCCGACCTGGGACGCCTGTACTGGCTCAAGGTCTGGGAGGCGCCCCAGGGGTCGCGCGGTTCCCGTGGCCGCCCCATCGTCAACATGTTCCCGCTGCAGGAAGGCGAGAAGATCACCGTGGTGTTGCCCCTGACCGGGGAAAACCGCAGCTTCCCCGCGCATCGCTATGTGTTCATGGCCACCAGCATGGGAACCGTGAAGAAGACCGCGCTGGACGAATTCAGCAACCCGCGCAAGGCTGGCATCATCGCCGTTGGACTCGATCCGGGCGATTACCTGATTGGCGCGGCGCTGACCGACGGGCAGCACGACGTGATGCTCTTTTCCGATGGCGGCAAGGCGGTCCGTTTTGACGAGAACGACGTTCGACCGATGGGCCGGAACGCGCGCGGGGTGCGTGGCATGGCGCTCGAG
>JBCKPE010000019.1:0-25658 GCA_038901875.1 Burkholderiaceae bacterium | reverse complement strand
ACTGAGGAGGCGTTGGCCCGAGGTGTTTGCTTCGCCTCGCACTTAGGAGGCCCGGATTGCGCCCGTATTCTTGAACCGGGCATTGCGGCGCTGACGAATAGACCGAGAGGTTGGACATGGACTTGGGAATTGCAGGCAGATGGGCGCTGGTCGGCGGCGCGAGCAAGGGGTTGGGTTTCGGCTGTGCGCAGGCGCTGGCGCGCGAAGGCGTCAATGTCGTGCTGGTGGCTCGTGGCAACGAGGCGCTGCAGCAGGCGGCTGCGCGGCTGCGTGCCCAGGCCGGGCCGGACCATGCAGCGCCGCAAGTGATCGCGGTCGCCGCCGACATCACGACCGAGGCGGGACGGGCCCTGGCCTTTGCCGCGCGGCGCGACTATGACATCGTCGTGACCAACGCTGGGGGACCGCCGCCAGGCGATTTTCGCGACTGGGACCGCGCGGCCTGGCTGCGCGCCATCGACGCCAACATGTTGACGCCGATCGAGCTGATGAAGGCCACGGTGGACGGCATGAAGGCGCGCGGCTTCGGCCGCGTCGTCAACATCACATCGAGCGCGGTGAAGGCGCCGATCGACATCCTGGGCCTGAGCAACGGCGCGCGCAGCGGCCTGACCGGCTTTGTCGCCGGGTTGGCGCGCAGCGGCTTGGCGGCGCACAACGTCACCATCAACAACATGCTGCCGGGCAGTTTCGACACCGATCGGCTGGTCTCGAACTTTGAAACGGTGGCGCGCAAGACCGGCAAGCCAGTGGCGCAGGTGCGCGCCGAGCGCATGGCCGAAAACAACGCAAAACGGTTTGGCCAGCCGGAAGAGTTCGGCGCCCTCTGCGCTTTCCTGTGCAGCGTGCATGCCGACTACATCAACGGCCAGAACCTGCTGATCGACGGCGGCGGTTACCCCGGCACCTTCTGATGTCCTGTGAATTCAGCCCCGACAGGCATGCGTTCGGGCCAGCCGGGCGCGGCCATCGGTCCGCGCCCGGGGTCTCGCCCTGACTCATCAGGCGTGATGTAATCGGTCCGGAGCGCGTCGGTATCACCGATTCATGAGCGACCACGAATCTGCACAACAGACCATGTTTGATCCCATGATTGGGGTCGAGCGTGTGCCCGCCCGCGAGGTTGACGCGGCACTGTTGCGCGAGCAGTTTGATCGGGTGCAGGGCATGATGCTGATGGCCATGCTGCCGGTCCTGCTGTTGGGCGCCATTCACATAGGGGCGGTTCCAGCCGATCGGTTGCTGGTCTGGGTGGCGTTGATGGCGGCCATTCTCTTGCTGCGTCGCCGCAACGCGCGCCGCATGTTGCTGCAGCCGGTGCCTGTTTCGGACGGATACCGTCGCGAATACCTGATTGAATGGGGCGGAGCCGTGGTTGCCGGCCTTGGCTGGGGCAGTTGCATGTGGCTGCTCAGCAATGGCCAGATCGACGCGCTGTTCTACTTTCGCCTGATGTTTCTGGCCGGTGTATGCGCGATTTCCCTTGGCATCACGGGCATGTCGCCGCGCATCTATGGCAGCTTCCTTGCGGCCATGCTGCTTGCCACGACGGGAATTGTCTATACCGACCTCTCGCGTGAGCCCGGTGCCCCGGCGATGTTTGTCGGCTTGCTGATAGTCTTCTTTGGCCTGCTCATGTCGCGCAGTGTCGCTGACAGCCGGCTGGCCCGGGAGCGGATCGAAGCGCGCATGAACCAGGCCCTGCTGGTGCAGCGACTGCGCGAAGTCGTGCTGGAGCAGCAGGGTATCCAGTTGAGTCTGGAGGCGAAGTCGGCTGCTCTGGAACGCTCCAACATCTTGCTCAACGAATTGGCGATTCATGATGGCCTGACCGGCGCCTACAACCGCGGTCACGTGCAGGAACTGCTCAGGCAAAGCGTGGCGCGTTACAACCGCTATCACCAGGCGCTCTGTGTCATGCTGATCGACTTGGATCATTTCAAGCAGGTCAACGACGACCATGGGCACGCGGTCGGCGACGAGGTGCTGCGGCAGATCTCGGTCAAGGCTTCGGCCTGCCTGCGTGAAGGCGACGTGTTCGGCCGCTGGGGCGGTGAGGAATTCATCGCCCTGTTGCCGAACATCGACCTGAACGGCGCCACCGATGTGGCTGAGCGGCTCCGCCTGGGCATCATGGAGTTGAAGTTTTATTCCGCGGCGAGGGCTTTTGGTGTGACCACCTCGATTGGCGTCTCGCAGATCCTCGACGGCGAAACCGCTGAATCACTGGTGGACCGTGCCGACGCCGCCCTGTACGCCGCCAAGGACGCCGGGCGCAACTGCGTGATGCTGGCCAACGAGTTGAGCCGCCAGACGCGGACTGCGGCCTGAGTCACCTACGCTGCGCAGTTGCACAGGCGCTTGCCCGACGGCCTGATCCGGTCGTTGCTGCAGGCCCTAACATCGGCGGATGCCCAATCCGCGCGCTGTCCTGTTTGATGCCTACGGCACCCTGTTTGACGTTTACAGCGTGGCTCAGTTGGCCGAGTCAATTTTCCCCGGACAGGGCAGCGCGCTCAGCCTGTTGTGGCGCGACAAGCAGATCGAGTACACGCGTCTCGTGACGACCAGCAACGACGGGCAGCATTACCAGCCGTTCTGGGACTTGACCCGCGCCGGCCTGCGCTACGCGGCGCGCCGGCTCAGGCTCGATCTCGGCCAGCAGAGTGAAGAGCGCTTGATGCAGCAGTACCTGTCACTCAGCGCCTACCCGGAGAACCTGGAGGTGATGCGTGGACTGCGCTCGCGAGGTGTGGTGACGGGGGTTCTGAGCAACGGCTCGCCGGCGATGCTGGAGGCAGTCGTGCGCAGTGCCGGGCTGGACGGGCTGCTCGACCATGTGCTGAGCGTCGACACGGTACGAAAATACAAGACCCATCCCGAGGCCTACGCCCTGGGTCCCAAGGCGACCGGCCTGGAGGTTGGGCAGATCGCCTTTGTCAGCAGCAACGCCTGGGATGCCCTGGCCGCCTGCTGGTACGGCTACCGCACGCTGTGGGTGAACCGCCTGGGTCTGCCGTTCGAAGAACTCGGCACAAGGCCCGAGCACGAGGGCAGCAGCCTGCGCGACGTTTTTGCTTTTTTTGATTAGTGATAAGGAAATTCATGTCTGTTCAACTGCCGCAAGGCATGTCCATCAACGCTGCGATCCTGCCGGGCTTCGAAAACATTCTCACCCTGCCGGCGCTGGAACTGCTGGCGAAACTGCACCGGGCCTTCGAGCCGCGTCGCCAACAACTGCTGGCCGCGCGCGCCGCGCGCGCCAGGCGGCTGGACGCCGGCGAGCAGCCTGACTTCCTCCCCGAGACTCGAGCGATTCGCGAAGGCGACTGGAAAATTGCGTCATTGCCCAAGCCCCTGGCTTGCCGGCGCGTCGAGATCACCGGTCCGGTCGATGCCAAGATGGTCATCAACGCCTTCAATTCAGGCGCCGACAGCTACATGACCGATTTCGAGGACAGCAACTCGCCGGTCTGGGCCAATCTGATCCTGGGCCAGATCAATCTGCAGCAAGCCGTTCGGCGCAAGCTGACCCTGCAGCAGAACGGCAAGACCTATCAGCTCAACGAGAAAATCGCGACCTTGCAGGTGCGGCCGCGCGGCTGGCATCTGGACGAAAAGCACGTGCTGGTGGACGGCCAGCGCGTATCGGGCGGAATCTTCGATTTCGCCCTGTTCATGTTCCACAACGCGGCCGAGCAGTTGGCGCGCGGTGCCGGCCCCTATTTCTATCTGCCCAAGTTGGAGAGTCACCTGGAAGCGCGGCTCTGGAATGACATCTTCGTCATGACGCAGAATGAACTGGGCCTGGCGCAGGGGACGATCAAGGCGACCGTGCTGATCGAGACCATCCTGGCCGCTTTCGAGATGGACGAAATCCTGTTTGAGCTGCGCGAGCACAGCGCCGGCCTGAACGCCGGGCGCTGGGATTACATCTTCAGTTGCATCAAGAAGTTCCGCCTGGACCAGAACTTCTGTCTTGCTGATCGCGCCCTGGTGACGATGCGGGTGCCGTTCATGCAGGCCTACGCCCTGCTGCTGCTGAAGATTTGCCACCGGCGCGGCGCGCCGGCGATTGGCGGCATGAACGCGCAGATTCCGGTGAAGAACAACCCAGCGCTCCATGCGGCAGCGCTGGAGGCGGTGCGCGGCGACAAACGGCGCGCGGCGCAAGACGGTTACGACGGCGCCTGGGTCGCTCATCCGGGGTTGGTCGATGCCGCGATGCAGGAGTTTGTTGCGGTTCTCGGGGGACGGCCGAACCAGTGGGACAAGCAGCGCGATGACGTGTCTGTCAGCGCCGCCGACCTGCTGCACTTCAAGCCCGAAGGCCCGATCACCGAGGCCGGCCTGCGCATGAACATCAACGTCGGCATCCACTACCTGGGCGCCTGGCTGGCCGGCAACGGCTGTGTCCCGATCCACAACCTGATGGAGGACGCTGCCACGGCGGAAATCAGCCGCTCCCAGGTCTGGCAGTGGATTCGCTCGCCCAAGGGACTGTTGCAGGATGGCCGCAAGGTCACGGCCGACTTGGTGTGCGCGCTGGTCCCCGAAGAGCTGGCAAAGATCAAGGCCGGCGGCTTCGTTGGAAAGTTCGACCGAGCCGCGGAAATCTTCTTGGACATGAGCACCAGGGACGCGTTCGAGGAATTCCTGACCTTGCCGCTGTACGAAGAAATATAGAACCCGCTCCTGACGACCCGAATCCATTGCCACCATGTCCGAACTGGCCGATACATTCTGCGTCGTCGGCGCCACGCGCGGCACCGGGTTGCAGATCGCCAGGCAGTTGCTTCAGCGTGGCAGCAAGGTTTGCGTTGTGGCACGCGACCCGAGCAAGGCGCGCCAGTTGTTTGGCGCTCAGGTGCAGGTACAGGCCGGCGACGTGACTGTGCCGAGCTCGCTGCGCGAGTCACTGGACGCTCAATGCCAAGCGATCTTCTTCGCGGTCGACCCGACTGGCGGAATCGGCGGGCGATCTTTCTTCGGCTCCAGGACCATGATCCGTGACGTGAGCTACCAGGGACTGGTGAATGTGGTTGAGGTGGCGCGCTTGAACGGCTTTGCCGGACGCATCGTTCTTCTTTCGGGAATGGGCGCCGACCAGCCGTCACTGGCGGGCGTGCTGCTTAACGCCATCAAGGGCAACCTGCAGCAAAACCAGGTGGACCGCGAGAACTACCTGAGGGCCTGCGGCCTGGACTATACGGTCGGACGGGCCGCTTTCCTTACCGACCAATCGGGCGGCCAATGCAGCATCCGGATCACGCCGCCGGTTCACCGGCTCGGGTTTGGGCGAAAGCTGGCGCGCGCCGACTTTGCTCGCGTGCTGATCGTTGCCGCGGAACTGGCTAGCGCATCACGCAAGACCTATGACGTGTTCGCCGCCGCCGGGAAGCCAACCGACGAGCCGGGTCTGATCCGGCAGTTTGAGGCGTTCGGCGTCGAAGATGGAACAATGGCTCGATGAATCCCGACCTGTCGCTGACTGCATGCACGCACCTGGCAACGACGCGGCGTTCGGCGTTGCGCGGTGGTCTGTCCTGCGTGGACTGTGGCGAGCGCTACCTGCAGGAATGCCTGCCGCGCGCCGAGTACTGCGACATGCCGGTGGCTGGTTAGACCGAAACCGCGACTGCAGAACGGCTGCTGCAGTTTCTCGGCCGCGCCAGCGCCTCTTCTTCCTCAGCCAACCCGGTGCCCCGATGATCATCGACATCCACTGCCACTACACGACCGAGCCGCAGGCGCTGCAGCAGTTTCGCGACAAGCAGCTCGCCGGCCTGGCCGACCCGGCGCGCCGGCCCAGCACGAGCGACCTCGGCATCAGTGACGAAGTCCTGATCCATAGCGTGGCGCCGCAGCTCAAGCTGCAAAAGGACCGCGGCAGCGACCTGACAATCTTCTCGCCGCGCGCGGCCGGCATGGCGCACCATGTCGGCACCGAGGCGGTGAGCCGGCAGTGGACGACGGTCTGCAACGACCTGATCCATCGCCTGTGCACCCTGCTGCCAGAAAACTTTGTTGGCGTTGGCCAGTTGCCGCAGTTCCCTGGCGTTTCACCGAAAAACTGCATCCCCGAGCTTGAGCGCGTGGTGAACGATCTCGGCTTTGTTGGCGTGAATCTGAATCCCGACCCCTCGGGCGGCCATTGGAGCGGTCCGCCGCTGACCGACCGGCACTGGTACCCGATCTACGAAAAGCTGTGCGAGCTGGAGGTTCCGGCGATGATCCATGTCTCGTCCTCCTGCAACCCGAACTTCCACCACACCGGCGCGCATTACATCAACGCCGACACCACCGCCTTCATGCAGCTGATCCAGGGCGACCTGTTCAAGGACTTCCCGACGCTGAAATTCGTCATCCCGCATGGCGGCGGCGCCGTGCCGTTCCACTGGGGGCGCTATCGCGGGCTCTGCCTGTCGCTGCAGCAGAAACCGCTGGTCGAGTACCTGATGGGCAACGTCTTCTTCGACACCTGTGTCTACCACCTGCCCGGCATCGAACTGATGACCAAGGTGGTCCCGATCGACAACATCCTGTTCGCTTCGGAGATGAAGGGCGCCGTGCCCGGCATCGATCCCGAGACCGGCCATTATTTCGACGACACCAAGCGCTACATCGACCAAGTCAGCAGCCTGGACGAGGCCAGCCGGCACAAGATCTTCGAGGGCAATGCGCGCCGCGTTTACCCGCGGCTGGACGCGCTGTTGAAGCGCCGCGGTTTTGCTGGTCAACAAACTTGAGCGAGACTCCATGAACGACGACACATTGGGCGACATCCGCCGCGACTTCGAGCGCGTCGCGCCCGACCTGGTGGCTCAGGCTGGCGTCTTTGCCGCTTCCATCCTGGCCGATGTTGCGGGACGCCGCGGCACCATGCACGGGCGCATCGCGCCGCTCGCGCCGACCATGCGCCTGGCCGGCCCGGCCTTCACGGTCGAGGTGCGTGCTGGCGACAACCTGATGATCCACGCCGCGCTGGCGCTGGCGCGTCCAGGTGACGTGCTGGTGATCGATGGCAAGGGCGACCGCAGTTGCGCGCTGATGGGTTCGATCATGATGAATGCGTGCAGACAGCTCGGGCTGGCCGGTGTCGTGATCGATGGCGCCGTGCGCGACACCGAGGAGCTGGTCGAACTCGGCTTCCCGGTCTATGCCGCGGGCGCGAATCCGAACGGGCCGACCAAGTTTGTCCCGGGTCGCATCAACTGGCCAATTTCCTGCGGCGGCGTTTCCGTACGCCCGGGTGACTTGGTGGTTGGGGACGCCGATGGCGTGGTCGTGGTGGAACGCGAGCGGGTCGCCTCGTTGCTGGCGCCAGCCGCGCAAAAGGTGCGTGACGAGCGAACCCGCATTGCTGAAATCCAGGCTGGCAAGAACCTGATTCCGAGCTGGCTCGAAGGCGCGCTGCGCGCGGCCGGCGTTCTGAAGGACGGCCAGACGCTGTAGACCCGGCGATCCCGGTCTGGTTGCTTGGGTCGCCGCCAAGGAATATGCCCGGCTGACCCGGCGCTAACATGGGCTGGCTTGTCAATCACCAGGAGTGGCCGTGGTACTCGTCGGAATGCTCGATTCACATTACGTTCGCCGCGTCGCGGTGTCGCTGCAGTTGCTTGGCCTGCCGTTCGAGCACCGGCCGCTTTCGGTGTTCAGCACCTATCCCGAGTTCCAGCAGGTCAACCCGGTGGTCAAGGCGCCCACCCTGGTCTGCGACGACGGCGTGGTGTTGATGGATTCGACGCTGATCCTGGAGTACGCCGAAGGCCTGGCCGCGGCGCGCCGGCGCCTGATGCCAACGCGACCGGCAGATCGCCAGCATGCCTTTCGCGTGCTGGGACTGGCCCTGGCTGTATGTGAGAAGAGCGGGCAGATCATCTACGAACGCATGCGACCCGCCGGAAAAATGGATGAGGCATGGACGGCAAGGGTGACCGAACAGCTGCTGGCGGCCTGTCAGGCGCTGGAGACTGAAGTCCGCGCCAGGCCGCTCGCCGTCACCAGCGACAGCATCGACCAGGCTGGTGTGACGACAGCGGTCGCCTGGCAATTCACGCAGCACAAGATTGCTGACCTGGTGCACGCCAGCGACCATCCGACCCTAGCGGAATACTCAGCGCGCGCCGAGCAACTCGCCGAGTTCAAAGCGGCGCCGCCCGGGCCAGGCAGTTACCGTCAGGGCGACTGAGCATCGCGTTAGCGGTAGGCTACGCCAGAACGCCCGGCCCGCAATCCGGCTGCTGCTCGACTGCCCTGCCATGGCCTGTGGTGAAATGGCCGCCATCCTCGGGAGAACACGCGGGTGAGCCAAGTCCTGATCAACCAGTACCTTGCCGAGCTCGACCGGCTCAAGAAGGTCGGCGGCACGCACCGTGAATCGGTGGTTCGTGAGGCGTTCAAGGATCTGCTGAAAGGCTGGGGCAAGCGGCACGATCTGGTCTTCATCCCCGAATACAAGCTGGACAGCGCCACGAAGGACACACGTTTTGTCGATGGCGCCCTGTTGCACGAGTTGCGCGTGCCCTTCGGCTACTGGGAAGCCAAGGACTCGAAGGACGACATCGACGCCGAGATCGAATTCAAGTTCAAGCGCGGCTACCCGCAGGACAACATCATCTTTGAGGACAGCACCCAGGCGGTGCTGATCCAGCACCGCGAGGAAGTGATGCGCTGCGACGTCACCGACGTCAAGGCGCTGGAAAAGCTGCTCAAGCTGTTCTTTGGTTTCGAGCGCGCCGAGATCGCCGACTTTCGCAAGGCCGTCGAGCAGTTCAAAACCGATCTGCCCGCCGTGCTGGAGGCGCTGCGCGGGATGATCGAGAAGCAGCACGCCTGCAACGCTGCTTTCCGTAAGGCTTCAACGGCGTTCCTGGCCCACGCGCAGGAGGCCATCAACCCAAGCCTGACCGACGCCGACGTGCGCGAAATGCTGATCCAGCACATCCTCACCGAGGAAATCTTCTCCAAGGTGTTCGACAACGAGTTCCACCGCGACAACAACGTCGCCAAGAAGCTTTACCAACTGGAAGAAACCTTTTTCACGGGCGGCGTCAAGAAAAGCACGCTCAAGGGCATGGAGCCTTACTACGCCGCCATCCGCGCCGCGGCGGCGCAGATCGGCAGCCACCACGAGAAGCAAACCTTCCTGAAGGTCATCTACGAGAATTTCTACAAGGTTTACAACGCCAAGGCAGCGGATCGGCTGGGCGTGGTCTACACGCCCAACGAAATCGTGCGCTTCATGATTGAAGGCGCCGACTGGCTATGCGAAAAGCACTTTGGCCGCAACCTGATCGACAAGAACGTCGAAATTCTCGACCCGGCCACCGGCACCGGAACTTTCATCTGTGAATTGCTGGAGCACTTTCGTGGGCAGGACAAGAAGTTGGAGTACAAATACCGCGAGGAACTGCACGCCAACGAGGTGGCCATCCTGCCCTACTACGTGGCCAACCTGAACATCGAGGCTACCTACGCCGCCATCACCGGCCGCTACGAGGAGTTCAGGAACCTGTGTTTCGTCGACACGCTGGACAACGTGGGCCTGCACACCTCGGCCACCGGCGTCACGCACGACATGTTCGGCAGCGTCAGCGAGGAGAACGTCGCGCGCATCAAGCGCCAGAACGCCAAGAAGATCAGCGTGGTCATCGGCAACCCGCCGTACAACGCGAACCAGGCCAACGAGAACGACAACAACAAGAACCGCGAATACCCGGCCATCGACCGACGCATCAAGCAGACCTACATCCACGAGAGCACGGCGCAAAAGACCAAGCTGTACGACATGTACGCGCGATTCTTCCGCTGGGCCAGCGACCGGTTGGCGGCGGATGGGGTGCTGGCGTTCATCACCAACCGCAGCTTCATCGACAGCCGCACTTTCGACGGCTTCCGCAAGGTGGTGGCGCAGGAATTCTCCGAGGCCTACATCGTTGACCTGGGCGGCGACGTGCGCGCGAATCCGAAGTTGAGCGGCACGAAGCACAACGTGTTCGGCATCCAGACTGGCGTGGCGATCAGCTTCTTTGTGAAGCGCCACGGCACCGTGGGCAAGAAGGGCGCGCGGGTCTTCTACGCGCGGCGGCCGGAAATGGAGACGGCGGAGGAGAAGCTGGCTTTCATGGGCAACGCGCGGGCGTCGGCGCTGGCGTTCGAGGAGGTGCGGCCGGATGCAAAGGGGAACTGGCTGAATCTGACGGGCAATGACTTCGAAGAGATGTTGCCGCTGATCGACAAGGACGCGAAGGCGAGCAAGAAGGCATCGCACGAGAAGGCCGTGTTCAAGCTCTACGGCAATGGCGTCAGTACCAATCGCGATGACTGGGTTACCGATTTCGATGCATCGACGCTGAAGGAGAAGGTGCAGTTCTTCCTGGGTGAGTACGCCAGGCACAAGCCAACCTCCAAAGTTCTTGGCACCACCATCAAATGGTCGCGCAACCTAAAGACGAAACTTTCGCGATCCATGAGTGAGGCCTTCGAGCCAGCGTTGTTACACCGATATGCGTATCGTCCATATCTGCCGCAGTTTGGCTATCTCTCGAAGCTATTGATCGACGAACTTGGACAGTGGCCGTCGTTCAATGGGCCGCAAAACCGCACAATCAATTTCGCTACCACCAAGAGCTTCTTCACGCTTGCGAGCGACCTTTCAACCGATTTGCATTTCACCGGCGACACCAAGGTTGCAGGCCTCTATCGGTACGACGAAGCCGGCAACCGCATCGACAACATCACCGACTGGGCTCTTGAGCAATTCCGCAAGCATTACCAACCCGGCCGCAGGCCCTCACCTCAACCCTCTGCCAAGGGGAGAGGGGGCAAGACAGCGATCACCAAGGAAGCCATCTTCCACTATGTCTACGCGGTGCTGCACGACCCGCTGTACCGCGAGAAATACGCGCTGAACTTGAAGCGCGAATACCCGCGCATCCCGCTGTACGGCGACGGCGAGTCCACGTTCCGGCAATGGGCTTCTTGGGGCGAGGCGCTGATGAAGTTGCACATCGGATACGAAACCGTCGCGCCGTTCGCGCTGAAGCGCACGGACATCCCTGACGAGAAAGTGCGCGCCGCCGGCCAGGCGCCCAAGTGCGTGCTGAAGGCCGACAAGGAGGCGGGGCGCATCGTCATCGACAGCGAGACCACGCTCGGCGGCATTCCGCCCGAGGTCTGGGCTTACCAGCTTGGCAACCGCTGCGCGCTCGAATGGGTGCTCGACCAATACAAGGAAAAGAAGCCCAAGGATCCGACCATCCGCGAGAAGTTCGATACCTATCGCTTCAAGGACTACAAGGAGAAAGTGATTGATCTGCTGATGCGGGTGACCACCGTCAGCCTGGAAACCGTGCGCATCGTCGAAGCGATGAAGGCGGCAGCGCGCCAGTAACTTGCCGCGTCCGATGCCGAAAGTCGGCCCGAATGCTGCCCTTGAAACGCGCAAGGTTCTGACTCTTGCAGTAGACTGGTGCTCGTCCGCCTCGTGACTTGGAGCGTGCCATGACCACAGTGCAAATCACCTTGCCCGACCAGCTTGCGCAAGAAGCCCAGCGCGCTGGGTTGTTGGCTCCCGCACGCCTGGAACAATGGCTTCGCGAGCAGTTGCGCGCGCGCGGCGCCGACGAGCTTTTCGCGGCGATGGACCGCATGGCGGCGCACGACGAACCGCTCGCCATGTCGCCCGAGGAGGTGGCGCGCGAGATCGCCGCCATGCGTGCGCAGCGGCGCGCGAACGACACTCATTGAACGAGCGGGCGCTTCGTCTTGTTGCGCCTGGTGCTGGACACGAATGTGGTGGCCTCGGCCTTGCTGTGGAGCGGTGCGCCGCGCTTGCTGCTGCAAGCCGGGCGCCGCGAGCAAGTACGGTTGTTCACCAGCGTGGCGCTGCTGGCCGAACTGGCCAGCATTCTTTCGCGTCGCAAGTTCGGCAGCAAGATCGCCGCCTCCCAATTCACGGTGGATCAATTGGTGGATCGGTACGCGGCCCTTGCCAGCGTGGTGCAACCCTTTGCCGTACCCCGTATCGTGGCCGATCCGGATGACGATGTCGTGATCGGCACCGCTTTGGCTGCCCGGGCCAGCCTGATCGTCACCGGCGATGCATCGGTGTTGGCTGTGACGAGCTACCAGAGCGTTCGCATCGTTCGGGTCGCGCAGGCGCTTCTGGAGATGCAGCTCGCCTGAGCGGCCTGGTGCAAGCTCTCAACGCAGCCAGTCGCTCATCAGCGCGCGCTCGAACAGTTCGTTCGCCTTGCCAGCATCGACCTCGATGCAGACCCGGGTGCGCGGAATGCCTTCGCCCCACTCAGGCTGCGGGTAGTCAATGTGCTCCTTGCGGTTCATGATGGTCTGGCCCTGCGCGAGACCCTCGGTTACGACCCTCACGCGCCCGTTTTCGACGCCGAACAGCTCGGGATTCGTCAGGTAGATCAGGGCCAACACGTCGTGGCCGAAGCAGCCATGAACGCTTGCCACGTCCGCGTACAGCCTGCCATAGAAGCCGGCGTAGAAGTCCACCGCGTGCAGCAGCATGTCGGTCGCCGGATGCCGCTGCTGCTCGGCAATCTGCGCAAACAGCGCCACCGGCATGACGACCTGGTGCGTCACGTCGAGCCCGACCATGGTCAGTTTCCAGCCGGCGGTGAAGACACGGTCGGCGGCATGCGGGTCGTTCCAGATGTTCGCTTCGGCCACCGGCGACACATTGCCCGGTTCGGCCACCGCGCCGCCCATGACGATGACCTCGCGCAGCAGGCGCGGCAGTTCGGGCTCGAGACTGAGCGCCAGGCTCAGATTACCCAGCGGTCCCACCGCCACCAGCGCAATCTCGCCCGGATGCCGGCGCGCCATGTCGACGATGAACTGCGCCGAGCCGCGCGGGTCCAGCCGGCGGCGCACCGGCAGGCGCGATGGCAGGTTGCCCAATCCGTCGGCGCCGTGGATATGGGCCGGCGGAATTTCAACCGCCTTGCGCCACGGGGCGCCGACGCCGCGCGTCACCGGCATCTCGCGGCCGGCCAGTTCCAGCAGATACAGCGCGTTGGCTGCGGCCTGCTCCACATGGACGTTGCCAAAGGTGGTCGTGATGCCGACCACGTCGATGGCCGGGTGCGCCAGCGCGAAGTAGAGCGCCATGGCGTCGTCCACGCCGGGGTCGGTGTCGAAGATCACCTTGTGCTGTTGCGGTTCCGGCATGTTGGCTGGGGCGGTGCCTGATTTGAATTGAACGAAATGGTGGGGCAGTGGCCGGGTCAGTCGGTAAAACCGCAGAAGGCGCGCAGTGCACTGGCCTGCGCCACGTCCGCCGCCGGCTGTTGCGCGAGCAAGGCGTCCACCTCGGCGCGCTCGGGAATGCTGCTTTGGGCGCCCATTCTTGTGCAAGCAAGCGCAGCGGCGGCGCTGGCGCGGCGCAAGGCCTCGCCCAACTCCATCTGCTGGCTCAAGGCAGCCACCAACGCGCCACAGAAGGTGTCGCCCGCGCCGGTGCTGTCCACTGGCGTCACGGGAAAGGCTGGTTGCAGCAGCAGCGCCCCGTCGCTCCAGGCCAGGCAGCCACGCTGGCCCAGCGTCACGATCACGCAGGGGACGGTCAATCGCTGCAACTGTTGCGCGATGCTGCCTTCCGGGTTGGCCAACAGGCTGAGCTCGCCTTCGTTGACGATCAGGATGTCCACGGCGTCGATCAATTCGTGTGGAAGCGGCTGTGCCGGCGCGGCGTTCAGGACGACCTTGGTGCCCTGGGCACGTGCCGCCTGGGCATAGGCCGTGACGCTGTCCAGCGGCGTCTCGAGTTGCAGCAGCAGATGGGTGAGGCCAACCAACGTGGGCCAATGTTCGGGCCGCAGCGCATGGTTGGCGCCAGGCGCCACGGTGATCGCGTTCTCGCCGTCGTCGGACACGCAGATAAAGGCGGTGCCGGTCGGCTGGCCTGGCGCGCGCAGGATATGCAGCAACACGCCGGCCGAGCGCAGCGAGGCCTCCAGCGGCAGGGCGTACGGGTCGTTACCCAGGCCCAGCAGCATGTGGGTGCTGGCGCCGCCAGCGCGGGCGCAGGCCACCGCCTGGTTCGCGCCCTTGCCGCCGGGAAAGGTCTTGAAGTCGCGGCCCAGCACGGTCTCGCCAGGAGCCGGAATATGGGAGGCACGGACCACGAAGTCCAGGTTGGCTGAGCCGGCTACAAGAATCATGCTCGCGATATGTGTGCTGTCGTGCGGGCCATTGTGCCGTAGCCGGTGTCACGGCAAAGATGCGAACATCGCTGTCGATGACAACGATTCGACGGGTTGCCGGCCCTGTGCTGGTGCTGGGCGGCGCCAACATGGATGTCGCTGCCAGCGCGGCCCATGCGCTGCTGGCTGGCGAGTCGAACCCGGGCCAGGTCCGCTGCACGCCCGGTGGCGTGGCACGCAACGTGGCCGAAAACCTGGCGCGGCTCGGCCACGAGACGCGGCTGGTCAGCCTGGTCGGTGACGACCCGTACGGACGCAGCCTGCTGGCGGCGACCCGACGCGCTGGTGTCAACGTGCGTGGCTGCCAGGTCCTGCCCGGGCGCAGTACTGCAAGCTACGTGTCGCTGCATGGCGCGGACGGCGAGATGGCGCTGGCGGTCAACGACATGGAGATCCTGGAAGCGTTGACGCCCGAGCGGCTGCAAACACAGGCCCGGCGCGTGCGCGAGGCGGGCGCTTTGGTGCTGGATTGCAATCTGTCGTCCGCCGCGCTGGAATGGCTGTTCACGCAGCCGGGGCAGCGGCCGGTGTTTGTTGACGCCGTGTCGGCGTTCAAGGCGGCGCGCATCCGGCCCTGGCTGGCCTCGCTGCACACGCTCAAGGTGAATCGCCTGGAGGCGGCGGCGCTGAGTGGCATCGACGTGCGAAGCCTGGCTGACGCCCGTGCCGCCGCGAATTGGTTCATTCGGCAAGGGGTGCATCGAGTGGTGCTGACGATGGGCGCGCAGGGGGCCTGCTGGCTCGACCGCGACGGCGCGCAGGGCCTGCAAGCTGTGCACCCGGTGCAGGTGGTCAACGCGACAGGCGCCGGTGACGCGCTGCTGGCCGGCCTGGTGCATGGGCATCTGGCGGGCGATGCGCTGGCACCGGCGATGCAGTTTGCCGCCGGCTGCGCCGCGCTGACGCTGACCAGCGCGGCCGCCACCCATCCCGGCCTGTCGCTGCGCGCGGTGCGCAAACTGTTGAGCGGCACGCTGCGCAAGGCCGCGTGTTGAGCGGCACGTTGCGCAAGGCCGCGCCCGCACCGGCCGGCAAGCCGCGCTCCGTCATCAAGACGCGCATTGTTCAGTCAAAATCGGCAGCATGAATGCGCCCGGATGGCTCGACCTGTCGCCTGAGGTGGCCGAGGGGCTGGCGCGCGGCGCTGCCGTGGTGGCGCTGGAGTCCACCATCATCGCGCACGGCATGCCGTACCCGGACAACCTGCGGACGGCGTTGCGCGTGGAAGCCGAGCTGCGCGCCCATGGCGCGGTACCGGCGACCATCGCCGTCATCGACGGGCGCCTGAAAGCCGGGCTGACGCGCGAGCAGATCGAGCAGATCGGACAGGGCGGCCCGGCCGTCCTTAAAGTGAGCCGGCGCGACCTGGCGCTTGCCGTGGTGCGGCGCCGAAGCGGCGCGACCACCGTCGCCGCGACGATGGTGATTGCGGCGCTGGCTGGCATCCGGGTTTTCGCCACCGGCGGCATTGGTGGCGTGCATCGTGGCGCGCAACAGAGCTTCGACGTGTCAGCGGACTTGCAGGAACTGGCGCAGACGCAGGTGGCGGTGGTCTGCGCTGGCGCCAAGTCGATTCTGGATCTGGGACTGACGCTTGAGTACCTCGAAACGCATGGCGTGCCAGTGATCGGCTACCAGACCAACAGCCTGCCGGCGTTCTTCCTGCGTGAAAGTGCCTTTGCCGTGGACTGCCGGCTGGACACGGCGGCAGAAATCGCGCAGGCCCTGCGGGTTCAATGGCAACTCGGGCTGAAGGGCGGCATGGTGGTGGCCAATCCGATTCCCGCGGCCTTCGCCATGCCGGCCGAAATTATCGACAAGGCCATTGCGCAGGCGCTGGCCGAATTGGCGCAGCGTGGCATCGGTGGCAAGGAAGCGACGCCGTTTCTATTGGCGCGGGTCAACGAACTGACCGGTGGCGCCAGCCTGGTGGCCAACATCGAGCTGGTGCTGAGCAACGCCAGGCTGGCCGCTGCCATCGCAGTTGAACTGGCGCGGCAGGATCGGCAAGAAAAGGCGGGCGAGTGACCTTGCGGCCAACGGCTCTCCAAATGAGGTGAACGACATGGTGCACCGCTGCATGTTGGACGAGGCGGCCGTCAGCGCCGGCGAGCCCGCTCTGAGCGAATCGGCGCGGCAGGCCTATGCCCATGACGGAGTTCTTGTCATCGAGAACTTTGTCAGTGCAGAGGCCTGCGCGGCGCTGCGGCGCCAGGCGCTGGAACTGTTGGCGCAGCATGGGCCGGGCGCTCCCGGCACGGTGTTTTCCACGCGCGACCAGGGCCATGCACAGGACCGCTACTTTCAGGATTCGGCCAACCGCATAGGTGTTTTCTTCGAGGAAGAGGCGTTCTCGGCCGATGGTCTGTTGGCCGTGCCACTTGAGCAGGCGGTGAACAAGCTTGGCCATGCGATGCACGACCTGGACCCGGTGTTCCAGGCGTTTTCGCATGGCCTGCGGCTGCAGGCCGTGACCGAAGCGATTGGCCTCGCCGACCCGAAAATCGTGCAGTCGATGTACATCTTCAAGCAGCCCGGCATTGGCGGCGAGGTCGGTTGCCACCAGGACTCGACCTACCTGCGCACCGAGCCCGGCAGCGTGGTCGGTTTCTGGTTCGCCATCGAAGACGCGCATCGTGGCAATGGTTGCCTGGGCGGCCTTCCGGGCGAATGGCGCAAGGGTCTGAAAGAGGTATTCCGGCGCCAGGCCGACGGGCAGCTCAGGCTTGAGCCGCTGGCCGACCTGCAATGGGACATGAGTCGGCTGGAATGGCTGGAGGTGAAGCAGGGCACGCTGATCGTCTTCAACGGGCAGTTTCCGCACCTGTCGGAGGCGAACCGCTCGCCGCAGTCACGCCACGCCTACACCCTGCACGCCGTCAGTGGGCAGGCGCAGTACCGAAGCGACAACTGGATTCAGCGGCGTGACGGTGTCGATTCGCCGTTTCGAGGGTTTGTGCATGATGCGGAACATCCGAAGTAACGCAGAATGTCCCTAGGGAAAGCCCCAGATTGTTTTGCGCAGCGGCAGCGTTACCCTGCAATGCCGACCAGCGAGCGGGCCAGCAGCGCCAGTTCAGAAAGTTGCGCGTGAGGCGACGGCTCGAAAATTTCGTTCACCAACCCAGAGAGAAACCATGAAATCCTCCTCCACATTCAAAGCGGGCCTTGCGGCCCTGGCGATGGGCGCCGCATTCCAGGTGATGGCGCAACCCGCCATCGTGTTCGACATGGGCGGCAAGTTTGACAAGTCATTTAACCAAGCAGCCTACAACGGCATGGAGAAGTGGAAGAAAGAGACCGGCAAACCCTACCTTGAGTTCGAGGTTACGAACGAGGCGCAGCGAGAGCAGGCGATCCGGCGCATGGCCGAGCGTGGCGCGAATCCGATCATCGGCATCGGGTTTGGCCAGGCTTCCAGCATCGAGAAGGTTGCCAAGGAGTATCCCAAATTGAATTTCGCCATCATCGACGATGAAGTGAAGCTGCCCAATGTCCAGTCGCTGAAGTTTAAGGAGCACGAGGGAAGCTTCCTGGTGGGCGTGATGGCAGCGATGGCCAGCAAGACTGGCAAGGTCGGTTTTGTCGGCGGCATGGACATCCCGCTGATCCGCCGGTTCCAGTGCGGCTACGAGCAGGGCGCCAAGTTCGCCAATCCCAAGGTCGAGGTGTTTGCCAACATGACCGGCACCACCGGCGCGGCCTGGAACGACCCGGTGCGTGGTGGCGAACTGGCCAAGGCGCAATTCTCCAAGGGCGCCGACGTGGTGTTCGCCGCAGCTGGCGGCACCGGCACGGGCGTGTATCAGGCCGCCAAGGACGGCGGCAAGCTGGCCATTGGCGTGGATAGCAATCAGAACTACCTGCAGCCGGGCACCATGCTGACCTCCATGCTCAAGCGCGTCGATGTCGCCGTCTACAACGCGGCCAAGGCGCACAAGCCTGGTCTCACAGTGTTTGGCTTGAAGGAGGATGGCGTGGGCTACGCGATGGACCAGCATAACGCCAAGCTGGTCAGCGCCGACATGAAGAAAAAGGTTGACGCCGCCAAGGCCGACATCATCAGCGGCAAGATCAAGGTCACCGATTACATGGCCGCTGACGCCTGCAAATAGGCACTTCCCTTTCGAGGCCCCCTGTCAGCGCAAGCGGCCGGGGGCCTCGTCGTTTGGCAGGCGCCGTGAGCCCAAGTCCGACTCTCTCCCCGGCGCCGATCCAGGCCGCCGCCGCGGCTGCCGCGGCTGCTGCGCCTGCGGTGCTGATGCAGCACATCAGCAAGCGTTTTGGCGCGGTGCAGGCGAACGACGATGTCAGCCTGCGCGTGCGGGCCGGAACCGTGCACGGCATCGTTGGCGAGAACGGCGCCGGCAAAAGCACCTTGATGTCGGTGTTGTACGGCTTTTACGCCGCCGACAGCGGCAGCATCGAGGTCTTTGGCCAGCCGGCCAGCATCGGTAACGCCCACGATGCCATTGCGCTTGGCATCGGCATGGTGCACCAGAACTTCATGCTGGTCGAGACCCTGAGCGCGCTGGACAACGTGATGCTCGGCGCCGAGCCGCACGTGCTGCTGCGCCGCGCCCAGGGCCAGGTGCGCGAGCGGCTGGTGGCCCTGATGGCCTCGACCGGGCTGCGTGTTGAGCTCGATGAGCTGGTCGCGCAACTCGCGGTCGGCGACCGGCAGCGGCTGGAAATCCTGAAGGCCTTGTACCGCGGCGCCAAGGTGCTGATCCTGGACGAGCCGACCGCCGTGTTGACGCCGCAGGAGACCGAACAACTGTTTGGCGTGCTGCGGCTGCTGCGCGAGCAGGGCACCACCATCCTGCTCATCACGCACAAACTGAAGGAGGTGATGCAGCTTTGCGATCAGGTCACCGTGATGCGCGCTGGCCGTGTCGTGCAGGAAGTTGCGGTGGCAGAGACTTCGGTCGAGGAACTGGCCGAAGCCATGGTCGGGCGCAAGGTGAACATCGGGCGCCAGGGTGAGGCGAGGCGGCCCGCGGGCGAAACCCGGCTCGAAGCGCGCGGCCTGGAGGTGCGCGATCACCTCAATGTCCTGCGTCTGGCCGGTCTGGACCTGCACCTGCGCGCCGGCGAAATCGTCGGGGTCGCCGGCGTCTCGGGCAACGGCCAGAGCGAATTGCTGGAAGTGTTGGCGGGGCTGCTGCGGCCGGCGGCGGGCCGGCTGACCCTGGCCGGACAGACCTTTGAGCCGGCGCATTGGCTCAGCCCGCGCTTGGCGCGGGACCTGGGGTTGGCCCATGTTCCCGAGGACCGGCAGGCCCGCGCCATGGTGATGGACTTTGTCGCCTGGGAGTCGGCGGTGCTGGGGTACGAGCCGCTGCCCGTTTACAGTGAGCATGGCTGGATGAGGCACGACCACATGCGGCGCGAGACGGCGCAAATGCTCGAGCGTTTTGACGTCCGGCCGCGTAACGTCAATCTGCGCAGCGACAGGTTCTCTGGCGGCAACCAGCAAAAGCTGGTGCTGGCGCGTGAACTAGGGCAGGCGCCGAGCGTGTTGCTGGTCGGGCAACCGACGCGGGGTGTCGACATTGGAGCCATCGAATTCATTTACAGCCAGCTTCGCGCCATGCGCGACGCCGGCTGCGCGGTGCTGCTGGTCTCCAGCGAACTCGACGAAATTCTGGCCCTGTCGGATCGGGTCATGGTGCTGTGCCAGGGGCGCGTGACCGGCGAGCTGCCGATCGGCGAATGCTCGGAAACCAAGCTGGGCCTGCTGATGATGGGAGGAACGGCATGAAATCCAGGCCCAGTCTGCCGCGCTGGGCCGATCTGTTCCTGCTGCCGGTGGTTTGCCTGGGCGTCGCCCTGCTCGCCGCCGCTGCCGTGGTGGCGCTGGTCGGGCAGAACCCGGCCGAGGTCATCACCGTGCTGGTGCAGGGGGCCTTTGGCAGTACGCGTGGCCTGAGCTACACCCTGTACTACACCACCACCTTCATCTTCACCGGGCTTGCCGTCGCCGTGGCGTTTCACGGCGGGCTGTTCAACATTGGCGGCGAAGGGCAGGCGATCATGGGGGGTCTGGGCGCCGGGCTGGTCGCGCTCTGGCTCTCGGCCAGCCTGCCGGCCTGGCTGATGCTGCCGCTGATGCTCATCTGCAGCGTGTTGTTCGGAATGGCCTGGGCCGCGGTGCCGGCCTATCTGCAGGCGTATCGGGGCAGCCATGTGGTGATCACCACCATCATGTTCAACTTCATCGCCAGCACCTTGCTGGTGTACCTGCTGGTGAACCATCTGCGACCGGCTGGAACCATGTCGGTGGAGAGCATTCCCTTCGAGGCTTCGGCCAAGCTGCCGAGCGCGCAGGAAGTGTTGGCCTGGATCGGGCTGGACTGGCCGGCCTCGCCGCTGAACTTCAGCCTGCTGCTGGCCCTGCTTGCCGCGCTTGGTGTCTATCTTTTCCTCTGGCACACGCGCGCCGGTTACCAGCTGCGCGCCGTCGGCTCCAGCCCGCTCGCCGCCGCCTACGCCGGCATCCGGCCGCAGCGCCAGGTGATGGTCGCCATGGCCATCTCTGGCGCCCTGGCGGGACTGGTGGGAATGAACGAGATCGCCGGGGTCAACGGCAAGCTGCTGCTCGAGTTTGTCAGTGGCGCCGGCTTCACCGGCATTGCCGTGGCCCTGATGGGGCGCAATCACCCGGTCGGCATCATCCTGGCCAGTCTGTTGTTCGGCGCCCTGTTCCAGGGCGGCGCCGAGGTCGCCTTTGAAGTGCAGGGCTTCAGCCGCGACATGGTGGTGGCGCTGCAGGGCTTCATCGTACTGTTTTCCGGCGCCATGGCCTACGTTATCGCGCCTCGGGTGGCCTGGCTGCTCGCGCTGTTGACGCCAAGGACGACGCGACCGGAGGCGCAACATGGATGAGACCCTGATCGGCGCCATGCTGGCCTCGACGCTGCGCGTCTCAACGCCGCTGATCTTGTGCGCGCTGGCCGGCTTGTTGTCGGAGCGCTCCGGCGTGGTGGACATCGGGCTTGAGGGCAAGATGCTGTTCGGTGCCTTTGCCGCCGGCGCCGCCGGCGCCGTCTATGGCTCCACCGCCCTGGCGCTGCTGCTGGCGATGGCGGTGGCCACCCTGTTGTCGCTGATGCATGGCCTGGCCTGCGTCAGCCATCGCGGCGATCAGGTGGTGTCCGGAGTGGCGATCAACATCATCGCCGCCGGCCTGACCGCCGTGCTCGGCATCGCCTGGTTCAATCAGGGCGGCCAGACCCCGCCGCTGGCGACCGAAGTGCGGCTGCAGGCGGTGTTCCCCGGCGTGCCGGAGGCGCTCAAGGGGATTCCGCTGCTCGGCTCAATTGTTGGCGAGGGGCTGCTCAGCCACAACATCATGGTCTATCTGGCGCTGGCCCTGGTGCCGCTGGTCTGGTGGGTCCTGTTCAGCACCCGTTTCGGCTTGCGCCTGCGCGCCGTCGGCGAGAACCCGCAGATGGTCGATGCAGCGGGCGTTTCAGTAACCCGCCTGCGCTACATCGCGCTCACGCTCAACGGCATGTTGTGCGGACTGGCCGGCGCCTACCTGGTGCTGGCGCAAAGCGCCGCCTTTTCGCACAACATGACGGCCGGACGCGGCTTCATGGCGCTGGCCGCGCTGATCTTTGGTCGCTGGCTGCCGTTCAAGGCGCTCGGCGCCTGTCTGTTGTTTGGTTTTCTTGACGCGGTGGCGATTCGCCTGCAGGGCGTGCAGCTGCCCGGCATTGGCGAGGTGCCGGTGCAGATCGTGCAGGCGCTGCCCTATGTCATGACGGTGGTCCTGTTGGCCGGTTTCATCGGCTCGGCGGTGGCGCCGCAGGCATTGGGCAAACCCTACTTGAAAGAGCATTGAGCGTGGCAGAGAATTACCCCATGTCCAACCCCTTCAACCAGGGAAGACCTCCATCATGAAATCGACTCTATCCCGAACCTTGCTGGCGGCCGCAATGGCCACCACGCTGACTCTTGGCTTGGCCAGCCAGTCGCTGGCTGCCGTCATTCCGCCCGGCACCGTGTTGGCCGACAAGCAGGAGTTCGTGCGCAACAACGGCGCCGAGCCGGAAACGCTGGATCCGGCGCTGGCCGAGACCAATGTGGCGCACAACATCACACGCGACCTGTTCGAGGGCCTGACGGCGAAGGACAACGAGGGCCGGGTCGTGGCGGGCATCGCCGAAAGCTGGCGTCAGGTGGACGCCAACACCTGGACCTTCAGGCTTCGCCCCAACACCACCTGGTCGAACGGCGACCCGGTGACGGCCGAGGACTTTGTCTATGCCTGGCGCCGGTTCCTCGATCCGAAGACGGCCTCCAAGTACGCCGCCACCTTCGCCGTGTTTGTCAACAACGGCATGGAGATCGTGAAGGGAACCAAGCAGCCGACCGAGCTAGGCATCCGTGCCGTGGACCGTCTGAATCTCGAGATCAAGACGCCCTACCCGGTGGGCTTCATGCCGGAGCTGGTGTCCAATTCGCAGTTCGGACCGGTGCACAAGGCCACCATCGATCGGCACGGCAGGGAATGGACCAAGCCGGCCAACATGGTGAACAACGGCGCCTATTTGCTGAAGGAATGGCAGGTCAACAGCAAGCTCGTGCTGGAGAAGAACGCCAGGTACTGGGACGCACGCAACGTCATCCTGACCCGCGTGACCTACCTGCCGGTGGAAGACGGCAATGCCGACCTCCAGCTTTACAAGTCGGGTGAGGTGCACTGGATGAACCAGTTGCCGCCGGGCAGCTTCGACAAGCTCAAGGCCGAATACCCCAGGGAGATCCGCAACTCAACGCTGCTGGGCCTGCGTTATTACTCGCTGCTGGCCGGCGACCCGGTGCTGAAGGACGTTCGGGTCCGCAAGGCGCTCTCGATGGTGCTTGACCGCGATATCCTGGCCAACAAGGTCACCGCCGACGGCCAGCTCCCTTCCTACAGCGTGATCATCAAGGGGCTGGCTGGCGCCGAACCGACGACCTACGACTGGGTGTCCTGGCCGATGGAGCGGCGCGTCGCCGAAGCCAGGAAGCTGCTGGCCGAGGCTGGCGTGGCGCCGGGCGCCAAGCTCAAGTTTGCCTACAACACCAGCGAATACCACAAGACCATGGCGATCTTCGCCGCCTCGGAATGGAAGACCAAGCTCGGGCTTGACCTGGAACTGGAGAACATGGAGTTCAAGGTGCTGTTGGAGCGTCGCCACAAGGGCGCCTACCAGATCGCTCGCAACGGCTGGGGCGCCGACTACAACGACGCCACCAACTTTCTGACCCTGGTGCAATGCGACTCCGAGCAGAACGACAACAAGAGCTGCAACAAAGCGGCCGAGGCGTTGATAACCCAGGGCAACAACGCCACCGACCCGGCCCGACGCACGCAACTGCTGACGCAGGCGGCCAAGTTGATCATGGAGGACTACCCGATGATCCCGCTGCTGCAAAACACCCGGCCCAGGCTGGTCAAGTCCTTCGTTGGCGGCTTCTCGCCGAACAATTCGATGGACGTGTTCCGCAGCAAGGAGCTGTACCTGATGAAGCAGTGAGGGTGCCTGTAGGTATGGGGCCGCCCGCGCCCCATGCCGCGCGCGGATTGCCAGTCTATGTGGTCCTACTCCCTGCGGCGCGTGCTGGCCACGCTGCCGACCATGCTGATGGTGATTACCGTCTGCTACCTGCTGCTGCACGCCACGCCGGGTGGCCCGTTCGATTCCGAGCGGCAGGTGTCGGCGGCCGTGCTGGCGAATCTGAACGCCAAATACCACCTTGATTTGCCGCTTTGGCAGCAGTACCTGCTGTACCTGAACAGCCTGCTGCACGGCGACCTGGGCGCATCGTTTCGCTACGCCGACTGGTCGGTGAACGACCTGGTGGCCAAGGCGCTGCCGGTGTCCTTCACCATTGGCGGTCTCGCCATGCTGTTCTCCATCGTCATCGGCGTGACACTCGGCATCATCGCCGCGCTGCGGCAGAACAGCCTGGTCGACTACGGCGTGATGCTGCTGGGCAATGTCGGCCATGCCGTGCCCTCGTTCGTGATCGGTCCGCTGCTGGTGTTGGTGTTCGCCATTTGGCTCAAACTGCTGCCCTCGGGCGGCTGGAATGACTTTGCGCCGCGCTACATGGTGCTGCCGGTGACCCTGCTGGTGTTCATCAACGTCGCCACCATCGGACGCATCATGCGTGGTAGCCTGATTGACGTTCTCAGTTCCAATTTCATCCGCACGGCGCGCGCCAAGGGGCTGCCGCTGCGCACCATCGTGCTCAGGCATGCCATCAAACCGGCGCTGCTGCCGGTGGTGTCGGTGCTCGGTCCGCTGGCGATTTCCAACATCACCGCTGCCGTGGTGACCGAGAGCTGGTTCCAGTTGCCCGGGCTCGGGCGTCTGATCGTGAACGGCGCCGCAAATCGCGACTACACCCTGGTGCTGGGCCTGGTCGTTCTGGTCACCGTGGTGGCGGTCATGCTCAACCTGCTGGTCGATCTGGCCTATGCTGCGCTGGACCCGAAGATTCGCTATTGACGCCGCCATGTTGAACCGCCAGCATGTTTGAGCGCAAGGAACTTGGCGCCGCCATCGCCGCAGCGTCGGCGCAGGCGCCGCCGGGCCGCAGCCCCTGGACCGACGCCAGGGTGCGCTTCCTGCGCAACAAGGCGGCGCTGGTCAGCCTGATCCTGCTGTCGCTGATCATCCTCGCTTGCCTGTTCGGTCCGATGCTGCTGCCGCACGCGTTCGACACGACCGACTGGAACAACATGCGGCAGAGCCCCGGGTGGAAGAACTGGCATCTGTTCGGCACCGACGAGGCCGGGCGGGACTTGCTGGTGCGCACCCTGATCGGTGGCCGGGTCTCGCTGCTGGTTGGCTTTCTGGCCACGTTGGCCTCGGTCGCCATCGGCATCACCTGGGGCGCAGTGGCCGGCTTTGTCGGCGGCAAGGTGGACACCGTGATGATGCGCCTGGTCGACATGATGTTCGCCATTCCCTACCTGCTGATCGCCATCCTGCTGGTGACGGTGCTGGGACGCGCCTTCCTGCTGGTGGTGCTGGTCATCACCGCGTTTTCCTGGATGGACACGGCCCGCGTGGTGCGCGGCCAGACCCTGTCGATCAAGTCGAAGGAATACATCGAGGCGGCGCGCGCCATCGGCGTGCCGACCTGGCGCATCATCTTCCAGCATGTGGTGCCGAATCTGCTTGGCATCGTGGTCATCTACACCACGGTGACGGTGCCCGGCGTGATCCTGACCGAATCGGTGCTGTCGTTCCTGGGCCTGGGCGTGCAGGAGCCCATGACCAGTTGGGGCGTGCTGATTGCCGATGGCGCGGCCAAGATGGAAATCGCGCCCTGGCTGCTGATTTTTCCCGGGCTGTTCCTGTGCGTCACGCTGTACTGCGCCAACTACATCGGCGACGGCATGCGCGATGCGCTCGATCC
>JBCKPE010000018.1:0-26548 GCA_038901875.1 Burkholderiaceae bacterium | reverse complement strand
CAGAAATAAAGGGTGGTGTCCTCATCCACCGGCGTGAGGAAGTTGTACGACACCATGCGGTAGGTGTCGACACCATCGACCATGCCAGGACCACCCTTGCCAGCCGGGACGTAGATGCCCTTGTTGATGGCCAGCGAGGGAAAGCGCACCTCGTAGTGCTGGTACCGGTCGGCCGGGCCCTGGAACTTGACGAGCGGCGCATAAAAAGGCGGGGGCGGTTGACCATTGATCCAGCGGCTGCACACCACGCCATTCGCATCGTCGGCAACCTGCAGCGGTGTGTCGTCGGTGCCAGCACCACCAAACGAGGTGCGATGCACCCAGGCCACGTGGGACGGGTCGAGCAGGTTGTCCACCAGCCACAGGTAGTTGCACTTGCACAGCAGGCTGTCGCCACCGGTGATATTCCAGGACGGGTTGTCGTGGTTGTCGATCTCGTAGATGTTCTGCGTGGCCGCGCGCTGCGGATCACCCATCCAGATCCACAGCAGGCCATAACGGTCGCGGATGGGATAACTGCGCACTTTGGCAAATGGCGGTATGCGCTCCTGGGTGGCGGCATCGATGCATTTCCCGGAGCAGTCGAAGGTCAGGCCGTGGTAGCCGCACTCGACCGCGTCATTCTTGATGCGGCCCATCGAGAGCGGCAACTTGCGGTGTGGGCAGGCGTCCTCCAGCGCTACCGGTGTGCCATCGTGCTTGCGGTACAGCACGATGGCTTCGCCCAGCACCTTGACCGGTTTGAGGGTGTGTTCGACGTCGGGTGAGAGGGCAACCACATACCAGGCGTTGTTGAGGAAATTGGACATGAAATTGAGCTCGAAGGTTGGGTGCGGGCCGTTGCCTGCTTCAGGGAAGGTCGCCGGCCAGCTGGAAAAGGCAGTCGCCCGGCTCGCACAAGGCCGGTACCCGCTTGCACAATACCAGCCCGGCATGCCGGAAGTGGAGCAGGGTGGGCTCACGCCAGGGGGTTGCGTGAAAGTGGATGCGCGCCGCCGCCTGTCCGGCCTGGACTTTCGCGCCTACATCCACCAGCGGCTCGAACAAATCCTGCCTATCCGGTTGGTTGCCAAAAATGCCGGTGCAACGCCCCGTCTGCCGATCTTGGCTGCGGTATGCACAGACGACGGTGATTTCACTCCCGGAACCCCTCTGAATGCCATGAAACCCACCGGCGCCGCAAAGGCGCGGACCAGGCCCAGCACCTTGGCCATTCGCTGCGGATCGGCGTCCCGGTAGGCGATTGTGCTGGGCAGGTAGTACATGGAGCTGCCGCCCGAATGAAAATCGAAGCTGTAGTCGAAGCCGGGCAGCAGTACGTGTTCGATCCAGTACGCGATCTGCTGCGTCAGCGTGCCTGCGGGATCGCCGGGGAAGCTGCGGTTGAGGTTGCCACCGTCCTCCGGTGCCGTGCGCATGCCAGCACGCGCGGCCAGAAAGTTGGCAGACGGCAGAATCACGAGCTGGCCGCTGATCTGCTGCGGCTCGATCGACCCGATCAGCGTGCCCAGGGCGATCTGCACTTCCCATTCGTCGCCATGGTTGCCAGCGACCAGCAGGACGCGCGGGCCCGCACCATTGGCCATGCGCACGATTGGAATCGGAATCCAGCCATACGCGGAGCGATGCACCGAATGCGGTAGGCGCACATGGCCGCAGGCTTTGCCGTCGGCATGGAGATCGATATCGCAGCGCACGGCAACACGCGCCTGCGCCGTTTGCCGTGAACGTTCGCGCTCGGAGTCCATCGACGTCAATGTTCGAGAATCTGGCTGAGAAACTTCTTCGTCCGCTCCGATTGCGGATTGGTGAAAAATTCGGCTGGAGCCTGTTTCTCGACGATCCGCCCCGCGTCCATGAACACCACGGTGTCGGCGACCTTCTTGGCAAAACCCATCTCGTGCGTGACGCAGATCATGGTCATGCCGGATTGGGCGAGTTCGACGATGACATCGAGCACTTCCTTGATCAGTTCCGGGTCAAGCGCCGATGTGGGCTCGTCGAACAGCATCACCTTGGGTTCCATGCACAAGGATCGCGCAATCGCCACCCGCTGCTGCTGCCCGCCGGACAATTGCGCCGGGAACTTGGCCGCCTGCTCCGGGATGTGTACGCGGCGCAGGTACTCCATGGCCTTGGCCTCGGCTTCGGCGCGCGGCGTCTTGCGCGCGCGGATCTGCGGCAGCGCACAGTTTTCCAGCACCGAGAGATGCGGAAACAGGTTGAAGCTCTGGAACACCATGCCCACTTCGCGCCGGATGGTGGAGACGTTCTGGGTGTCATCGGTCAGCTCGATGCCATCTACCTGGATCGTGCCTTCCTCATGCTGTTCGAGCCGGTTGATGCAGCGGATCAGCGTGGACTTGCCGGAGCCCGATGGGCCGCAGATCACCATGCGTTCACCCCGCTTCACGTCCAGGTCAATGTCACGCAGCACCTGCATGTTGCCGAACCACTTGTTGACGCCGCGAAGCTGGATGATGTACGGGTTCATGGAGAGCAATTGTCTTCGATTGTCGGCATTGGCGTCGGCGGGGGCTGCGCTTTAGCCGCGCCCACCGCCCGGGTTAATGCGGGAAAAATAGTCTGCCAGCATGGGGGCGTGGCTGCGCTCGATCGCCAGGTCAAAGCCGTTTGGCCGGCGCAGCAACAGCGCCTTCAGCCCAAAGGCCTCGGTGAAAGTGGCGCCGTCGTCCGGGAAGGCGACCGGGTCGGCATCCAGCGGACTGGCCACGGCCACCAATTGCCGCGCGTCGCCGCCTTCGATGGCGAAGAACTGGTACAGGTCGGACACGCCCAGCACGAGCGAGTCGGCGGCCAGTGCATTCACCTGCAGCGCATGCAGGAGCCGGTCTTCCTGGTCCAGTGGCGCCAGCAGCAGCCAATGTTCAGGGCCGGCCTTGAGCAGCTCGATGGTGCCGCCGCGCACGGCCCGGCCGGCGACCGCGGCCGGCAGGCCCAGCGCTTGCAGGCGCGGCTCGATGTCGGTGGCGTGGCCCTTGAGGTCGATGACCGCGCACTGCGGCAGGGTACGTGTGGTCGCTTGGTAGGCCATGTCAGCTGCGCAGTTTCTCGCCTTTTGGGTCGTAAAAGCAGGGGGCCGTCACGGTGGCGCGCACGACCTCGTCTTTCATGCGCACGTACACCGTCTCGCCAATGCGCCGACGTCCATTGGTCAGAAGGCCGAGCGCGACGGCGCGCCGGTTGGCCACGCTCCACACGCTGGCGCTGACAAACCCCTCGGACGCCTGCCGCGCCCCATTGGGCGTCAGGGGTGCGCCTTCGATCACTACGCGCGCCGGGTCTTCCATCAGCAGCCCAACGAGCTCGCGCCGCGGCTTGGCGCTGCTGCGGCGGATCTCGAGCGCGCGCTTGCCGAGGTAGTCGGGCTTTTGCTTCGACAGGATCCATCCCAGCCCCAGGTCAATTGGATCCACCGTACCGTCGACTTCGTGGCCCAGCGACAGGAAACCCTTTTCGACCCGTAGCACGTGGCTGGCCTCCGAGCCCACTGGCGTCATGCCCAGCGGTGCGCCCGCCGCCATTACGCGCTCCCACAGCGCGAGGGCATCGCGCGCACGCACGTTGATCTCAAAACTCAGTTCGCCCGTGAAGCTGACCCGCGCCACCCGGGCAGGCAGCCCGGCCACTTGCCCATGGCGCAGTCCCATGAACGGGAACGCCGCGTTGGAGATGTCGATGTCGGTTCCCAGCGTGGCCATGAAGGCGCGCGCCTGTGGCCCGCAGATGGTGGCGTTGGCCCAGGCGGCGGTCACCGGCGTGATGCGCACCTTCCACTCAGGGCGTTCGATCTGCAGCAGGTGCTCCATGTGGCGGTAGACCTCGTCGGCGTTCGCTGTGGACGTGGACACCAGGTAGTGGCCTTCGCCGAGCTTGAACGAGACGCCGTCGTCCAGGATGAGGCCGTCGTCGCTCAGCATGATGCCGTAGCGGCCCATGCCGGTCTCGAGGTTGGAGAACAGGTTGGTGTAGAGCAGGTCAAGCAGACGCGCCGCATCCGGGCCGCGGATCTCGAACTTGCCCAGCGGCGAGCCGTCATAGACAGCGAGGTTCTCGCGCACCGCGCTGCATTCGCGGTTCACGGCGTCCTGGAACCCCTCGCCGGGGCGCGGGTAGTAGCCCGGGCGGCGCCAGCGTGCACCGGCCTCGTACATGACGGCGCCCTGGGCGATGTTCCATGCGGTGATGGGTGTGTGGCGGTAGGCCAGGACCACCGGGCCGCCGCGCGCACCCGCCATGGCGCCGAAGTCGACCGGCGCATAGGGCGAGCGAAAGGTCGTGGTGCCGACGCCTTCGGGCGGCAGCCCTTGCGCCATCGCGATGGTCCCGACGACGTTGATGTTGCCGGTCTTGCCCTGGTCGATGCCCATGCCCGCCGTGGTGTAGCGCTTCACATGCTCGACCGCGCCGTAGCCTTCGCGCAGCGACAGGTGGATGTCGGCCACCGTCACGTCGTGCTGCAGGTCGACGAAGGCCTTGTCGGACGCGCCGGAGGGCTCCACGTGCCAGAGTGCCAGCGTGGCATGCGCCGGCCCGGCGCTGGCCGACGGAGCGGCGGCGGCGGTGCCCGTGAAGCCGGCCAGGCGCGCTGCGTCCATTCCCTTTTCCGCACCATCGGCCAGGCACTCTGGCAGTTCGAGCCGGCCGTCCGCCGCGCCCGCGCAGGCGCACGGCTGCTGGGCGCGGTCGGCCACGAAGGCGCTCAGGCCGCTGTCATAACGCAGCGTGCCGCGCGATTGGGAGAACAGGTGCACGACAGGATTCCAGCCGCCCGACAGCGCCAGCAGGTCACACGGTATGCGCCGCAGCGCGCCGCCGGCGCGGGGTCGCACGCGCACGCCGGTGAGCGATCGCCGCCCGTCCGTCGCCGCGACCACATGACCGGCGAGGATCTCGATGCCCGGCACCAGCGCCGCCGCGTCCGCTGGAATTGCAGCGCGTGCGTCGACGATGGCAGCGACCTCGATGCCGACCCCGCGCATGTCGGCGGCAACCTCGTAGGCCGAGCTGTTGTTGGTGAATAGCACCGCACGCTGCCCGGGGCGCACTGCATAACGGTGGATGTAGGTCTGGACCGCCGAGGCCAGCATCACGCCGGGCCGGTCGTTGTCGTGAAACACCAGCGGCCGCTCGATCGCGCCGGTGGCGATCACCACCTGCCGGGCGCGCACACGCCAGGTGCGCTGGAAGATGCCTGGTGTGGCAGGCGCGCGTTCGGTCACTATCACCAGGTTGGCTTCGCGGTAGGCCCATGCGCAGGCCTGGCTCAGGCGCGTTACGTTCGCCATGGCGTCGAGTTCGGCGACTGCCGCGTTCACCCATTCAATGGCGGCGCGCAGGTCGATCTGCTCGCCGCGGCCCAGCAAGCTGCCGCCAGGCTCGGGTCCGTCGTCGGCCAGCAGCACACGGGCGCCTGCGCGACCTGCGCTGAGGGCCGCCATCAGACCGGCGGGGCCGGCGCCGGCCACCAGTACGTCGCAGTGCCAGTGCCGCGTCTCATAGGTTCCCACCACGCGGTCGGCATCCGGCGCGAACGACAGCCCGGCCGCGCGCCGGATGTGCGGCTCGTAGACATGCCAGTTCGGCCACATGAAGGTCTTGTAATAAAAGGACGCCGGCAGCATGCGGGCAAACAACTGGTTGAGCGCGAGCAGGTCGAACCGGGCCGACGGCCAGCAGTTGACGGAGCGGGCCTGCAGCCCATCGCGCAGCTGCACGGTCGTGATGGGCTGGCTGCCGGACTGGTTTTCGCCGAGCAGCTCGACGAACGACGCGGGCTCTTCCTGGCCGGCGCCGGTGATGCCGCGCGGGCGGTGGTACTTGAAGCTGCGCGCGGTGAGCCGCTCGCCGTGGGCCAGCAGCGCCGATGCCAGTGTGTCGCCCGCATAACCGGTGTAGCTGCGGCCGTTGAAGGTGAACGCGATGGTGCGGGCGCGGTCGATGCGACCGCCCTGGTCCAGCCGCATGGATTCAGCTGCCATCGTCGCTCCTGGGCAGGAACTGGTGCGTCGTCGTGTCGCGCCGCAGCACGATCCAGGCGCCGCAGCCGCGCGCGTGCCACCATTTCTCGTCCACGGCTCCGAGCGGGTTGGAGGGCACCGTCAGGTAGTCGACCCAAGCATCGTCGGCCAGTGCCGATGGGTCCTGCGGCCGGCGCATGCGGGCCGGGCCGCCCTGGATGAACTCGGACTCGTGGCGTTCGCCGCAGTGGGGGCAGGTAATCAGCAGCATGGTCTCTGGCGGTCAGCGGGCGGTGGTCGTGCCACTCTCCAGCACAAAGTCGAGGTGGCGGAAACGCTCGAGTGAAAACGGCTCGATCAGCGGATGCGGCTCGTCCTTGGCAATCAAGTGCGCCAGTGTGTAGCCGCCCGCCGGGACGGCCTTGAAGCCGCCCCACCATCCGGCGGATACATACAGCCCGCCGATCGGCGTCTTGGACACGATGGGCGAGGCATCGTGGGCAATGTCGAGCGTGCCGCCCCATTGCCGCATCAACTTGAGGCGCTTGAATGCCGGGAACAGCTCTAGCATGGCGACCACCGCATCCTCGAACACCGCCTGCTTGATGTCGCGCCGGAAGGATAGCCCGAGATCGTTGGCGCCGCCGATGATGAGCTCGCCACGGTCCGACTGGTTGATGTAGACGCCAATGTCGGGGCAGTTGACGATAACGTCGATGAGCGGCTTGACCGGCTCCGAGACGAATGCGGTGAGGTTGATGGTCTTGACTGGCAGGCGCAGCCCGACGGTCTCGGTCAGGGTGGTGGTGTGGCCGGAGACCACCACCGCGACCTTGGGTGCACGCACGGTGCCACGCGTCGTCTCGACACCGCAGATGCGGCCGTCCGGACCGCGCAGCAGCGCCTTCACGGCAGTGTTTTGGTGCATCTCCACACCCTGGTCGTCGGCCGAGCGCGCGAAGCCCCAGGCCACGGCGTCGTGCCGGCAGGTGGCGGCATCGGGATGCAGCATGCCACCCAGGATCGGCAGGCGCGAGTCCGGCCCTCCGCCGGTGAGCGCCGGGATGCGTCGGCGCACCTCTTCCACGCTCAGCGGTTCGTAGGTCGAACCATGGTTGTACATGTTGAGCATGCGCCGGTGCAGGTCCCGCATCTTGGGCGAGGTCTGCACGATGTCGATCATGCTGCGCTTGGAATACATCAGGTTGAAGTTGAGCTCGCGCGTGAGGTCGTCAAACAGGGACACCGACTTGACGTAGAACGGGATGCTCTCGTCGCGCAGGTAGTTGGAGCGGATGGTGACAGTGTTGCGCGCGATGTTGCCGCCGCCAAGCCAGCCGCGCTCGAGTACTGCCACATTGGTGATACCGTGGTTGCGCGCAAGGTAATGCGCCGTCGCCAGGCCATGCCCTCCGGCGCCGATGATGATGACGTCGTATTCGGCCTTGAGCGGCGGGCTGCGCCAGGCGCGTTGCCAGTTCTGGTGGTGCGACAGTGCGTTGCGCGCCAGGGACCAGAGCGAATAACGTTCCATGGATGCGGCCAGGCCTTCAGCGCTTGCGCGCCGGCTGCCGGGCACGGCATGCAGCAAGCAAGGGAAACGGATATCCTGTGCACAGGTAAATACGCAGGACGGGATGTGCAGGATGCAGGATGAAGCGGTGCGGGCGGCGGGACAATTGGTATTTTCCTTGGTCGGGCGCGAGGACATGAAGTCGCTCATGGCACGCAACAACCGTGCCGGGTTGTGGCAGCTGGCCGGTCACGTCGCGGCCTTGCTCGCTCTGGGCGCCGTGGTGGCATGGACCGACGACAGCTGGCTGCAGTGGCCGGCGATGTTTGTGCTCGGCATCGCCATCACCCACCTGTTCGCGCCGCAGCACGAATGCGCCCACTATTCCGCCTTTCGCACGCGCGGGCTCAATGAGGCCGTGGCCTGGGTGTGCGGGCTGCTGATCATGGTGCCGCAGATCCATTTCCGCTACGAGCACACCGACCACCACACCTACACCAACCTGCCCGATCGGGACCCGCAGCATATTCCCCTGCCGCACAGCGTTGGCGCCTACGTGTGGTACCTGAGCGCCATCCCTTATTGGTGGAGCAGTTGGAGCGGCCTGGCGCTTCGCAGCTTCGGGCGCTTCACGCCGCAGGAGCTGGGTTTCATTCCGCCGGGGCAGCGGGGGGCGGTGGTGTTGGAAGCCCGCCTGATGTCGCTGGCCTATGTCGGCGTGGCGGCACTCGTCGTGGGTGGCTGGCACGCGCCGTTGTACTACTGGTTCCTGCCGCTGCTGCTTGGACAACCGGTGATGCGCTTCATCCGCATGACCGAGCATGTGGGCCGCCCCACCGAGATCGACCCACTGCGGAACACGCGCACCACGCAGGTGGGCTGGCCGTGGCGGTTGCTGGCCTGGAACATGAACTTCCACGCCGAGCACCACCTCGCGCCGCCGGTGCCCTACCACGCCTTGCCCCGGATGCGCATCCTGTTGAACGGCCGCATTCCGGTGCGCGACGGTTATCGGGGTGGGCACCGCGAAATCCGGGCCGAAATGAAGGCCTGGCGCGACGCGCACTGAGTGAGCGGATGCCGTTGTGAGGGCGACGGCGCGGACCGGGCCGGGAGTGCTGCCGCTCATGGCGGGCCTGCTTGCGTTGCGCTCACGTGATCCTCGACCCAGTGCGCGCAGGCCAACAGGTGCTCGTCACCGCGCGTGGCGCCGATCAATTGCACGCCAATTGGCAGGCCGGTCGCGCCGCGACCCAGCGGCAGGCTGACCGTGGGCACACCGAGCAAGGTCCACATGCGGCTGAACAGCGGGTCGCCGGTCGCGCCCAGGCCCGCAGGCGCCTCGCCGACTGCGCTGGGAGCCAGCAGCACATCCCAGCGCGAACGCCAGTCGGCGAATTCGCGCTGCGCGCTAGCGCCTGTTTCCAGCGCGGCGAGGTATTGCGCACGCCCGACCACCATCCCATCGGCCAGCAGCTGGCGCATCTGCGGGCTCAGGGCCTCGTGGTGCCGGTCGCTCTCGAACGCGAGGCTGCGCGCCGCTTCGTAGGCCATGATGGTCTTGTGCACCTGGTCCAGTCCGGCGAAGTGCGCCGGCAGGTCCGCCGCGCTGACCGATGCGCCCCGCGTAGACAGCTGCCGGGCCACCGAATCCAGCGCATGCTGGCAGTCCGGCGCTGCCTGATCCCACCAGGGCGTGTGGCACAGGCCTACGCGCGGAGCCGCCGTGATGCAGGCCGCATCGATGGCATGCTGCTCGCCCAGCAGGGCCCAGCGCAGCCACTGGGCATCCACGACGCCGCGCGTCAGGCTGCCGAGTGAGTCGAACGACGCGGCGAAGGGCTTGATGCCGGCCAGGCTGAACTCACCCAGGCTCGACTTGTAGCCAGTCACACCGCAGAACGATGCCGGCCGGGTGACCGAGGCAGCAGTCTGCGTGCCAAAGCCCGCCGGGACCATGCAATCCGCCACGGCGGCGGCGGACCCACTCGACGAGCCGCCCGGCGTGTGCTGCAGGCGGTGCGGATTGGCCGTCGGCCCGGGCGCGAAGTAGGCGAATTCGGTGGTCACGGTCTTGCCGAGCACCAGTGCGCCGGCTCGCCGTGCCAATGCCACGCAGGAGGCGTCGGCGCCGGGATGGCGGCCGCGGTAGATCGGCGAGCCGCATTCGGTCGGCATGTCGACAGTGTCGATGATATCCTTGACGGCGATCGGCACGCCATGCAAGGGGCCGCGCGCGGGCAGCCGGTCCACCGCCTGGGCAGCGGCGAGCGCCGCTGCCGGATCGAGCCAGGCCCAGGCATGGATCTGCGGCTCGCGTGCGCCGATGCGATCCAGGCAGGACTGGACGAGATCGACCGCGCGCAAACGGCCCTCGCGTATCGCCTGCGCAGCGGCAAAGAGGCCGAGGGTATGCGGTTCGCTCATGCGCCGAGCGATGCAAGCGCCTCGGTAAACAATGCTGCCGGTGCGCGATAGAAGCCGCCAGCGAGGCGTCCGCGCTGGCCGGTACGCTCCACCACGCCCAGGCTGACCAGTGGCTCTTGCGCGGACCGCGCGATGGTGCGCGCGTCCAACACCATCATGGGCGCGGCCCGCTCCATGGCTGGATGGCGGGCGCGCAACAGTGCGCGCGGCATGCCCCCCATGCCCGGCCACGCGGCCGCGAATGCCGCCGACTCCGCGCTGGCTTTATACAGTGTTGTCATGGCGCCCAGGCCCAGCAGGTCCACGATGGCGCTGTCGCCGATCGCACCCAGGCTCGATGCCTGCAGTTCGGCGTTGCTGTCGGCGACCCTCGGAGCGTCAGCCGCATGCGTGAACCAGCGCCCCGGCAACCCGGCGAGCTGGATGCCGAAGTCCAGGCCGTTCCCGCCAGCGGCTGTCACTACGCTGGCGTTGGGCGTTCCCGATGCGGCCGACAGCATGCAGCGTGAAGCCGCCATCCACAGATTGAGGAAGAAGCCCGGGCTTTGCGCGAAGTAGTCGGCACACGTCGTGGCGTTCGCCCCGGTGAGCCTTTGCGCAAGTGTTGCCGCCAGCGCGCGCGTGGCAGCTACTGTATTGCCGTGGCAGTCGTCGCCGGCGTACAGGCCCTCGTCGGCCAGTGCGAGCAGATCGATGGGCGCATCGAGGGCGTGTTGCAGTGCCGGCGCAAACGACTGGTCGAGCCAGCGCAGATGCTCCACCACGGCAGGCGTAAACATGCCCACGCGCATCGGATGCGCCATGCCACCGTTAAGCGGGCTGCAGGACTCGCGGCCAAGCCCGGCGCCATCGCGCACCACCTGCACCCACATCGAGGGTGACAACACGTCGGCCAGCGGCACCACGCAGTCCAGGTCCTGCGCCGCGCGCAGCCTGATCCTGCCGGAGTGCACCATGTCGCGTGCCTGATCTGGCGTGGTGGCCCAGCCTTCGAGCAGCACCGCGCTCACTGCGGCGTTGAACACCGGAGCGCAAGGTGCCTTGGGGTCGCGCAGGGGCGGACCGGCGCACAACAGCTCGAAGTCACGCAGGCCGAGCTGGTCGCGTGCGCGGCGCAGGGCAACCCATTGCGGGCGCACTGCCAGCACCTTGGCACAGGCCATCGAATCCGGGTCGGACGGACTGCTCACCGGGCGGGCGGGAGGATCCAGCTCTCGCAGAAGGCAAGAAAGGCGGTGCTCATGCGCCCCCCGAGGAAATCGCGCACGATGACCTGCCCCGGAAGCGCCGCGCCATTGAGCTTGATCGAGCCGGCTTGCGCTTCCACGAAAACGCTGTACATCTGGTGCTCGCCAGTTGACGACATCGCCGGCGGAACATCCACCGCGAAGGGCTTGCCAAGGCTCTCCCAGCGCAACGCGACGCTGACGCCGGCGCCCTGCAGCTGCTCCTCGTGGAAGGCCTGTCCCTCGGCGTTTGAGCGGGTCGATTCAGCGTGCACATAGGTCATCGCCTGCAGGCCTGCAGCGTCCCGAAAGGAGGCAAAGCGCGAGACGAAGTCGCTTACCAGCCAGCGCATCAGGGGCTCGTTGTTGGAGATGCACAGATTGGGCACTTGCGGCCAGCCGGCCGCCTGGTAGGGCGCGCCGAGCACGATGGCACCAGAGCCAGGCCCATGGGGCGAGGTGACGACGCGAAAGTACACCGACAGCGACTGCCAGTTGCCCTGCTCGTCCTTGAGGTAGATGCCGGGGTTGTCACCCGACCACACCACGGTTCCGGGATTGACGGGAGAAGTCATGCGGGGTTCCTTGATCGGATGGAATGCCTAGGCAACTGTCTTGAATTCGAACAGCTTTCCGTGGTCCGGATTGATCTGTGTGGCATCGGCGGTGTTCAGTGGCGCCAGCTTCGCGGTGATGGCCGCGCGGCGCTCGGCATCGGGCAGGTTAATGGTCTCGGTGTAGGCGGCGGCGACCTTGCGGCACAGGTCCAGGATCAGCTGGCGGTCATCCTGCCCGGTGCGCGGCACGCGCAGGATGGTGTCGCCGCCCATGGTCGGGATGGTCGGGCCGTCCTTGGGCTGCAAGGGCAGGGGCTCGACGCCGTTGGCTAGGTTGTTGATGTCGCCCCGGATGCGCCTGCGCAGCATCGCCACGCCGCGATCGGTCATGCCCAGGTTCTCCCGCTCATGGCTGCCGATGCGGCCCAGGCTGCACCAGGCGTCCCAGTCGCCCGGGGAATCCTGCCGTTCCTCGTAGGGCTGCTCGTCGCTCTGCCCATAGAAGTCGGTCTTGCCGACGCGGTTGTCCTGCGGGCGGCCCATGCGCATCGGGTCGTCGCGGTCATTGAAGTGCCGCCATGCAATCACCATGGTGTTGGTGTCGTCCACCGGCGTGACCCAGCGCGTCAGCCCGGGGCGGCCGAAGTAGCGCACCTTGCTCACGTTCTCGAAGATCGCGCCGTTTTGCGAGAAGTTCGGCACCATGAAGTCGTGCATGCGAATCCAGATGAAGTCACCGACGCGGCGGGCATTGGTGTAGAAGAATCCGTGCTCGGTCTCGTTGTAGTCGATGATCGGCAGCGTGGCAAAGACCTCGCTGAACTGCGGCCCGGAGACGCGCGTATGCAGGAAAGCCGAGTGGAACGGGTCCATCGCGTTTTCCGCTACCTGCAGCCAGTTGCAGGGCGAGTGGATCAGGTAGGGCTTCATCGTGTTGTCCGGCATCACGATCGCGTCCATGAGCGGGAAATCCGGCGTCGATTCAGGTGGCCCCATATAGGTGAAGAGCACACCTTCCTTCTCGATCACCGGGTAGGCACCGTGGCAGACCTTGTGCCGCAGCGGACTCTCGGCCGGCTCGCCGGGCGTCTCCAGCACGGTCCCGTCGTTGGCGTACAGCCAGCCGTGGTAGCTGCAGCGGATGCCGTCTTGGGCGATGATCCCGAACTCCAGCGACATGCCGCGATGCGAACAGTGCTTGTGCACCAGACCGGGGGTTCCGGACAGATTGCGAAACAGCACGAGTTCCTCCCCCAGGACACGGACCACCTTGGGCCGCTTGCCGAGTTCGGAAGACAGCTCGAACGGATGCCAATAGCGGCGCAGGTATTCGCCACACGGCGTACCGGGGCCGACCCGCGAAACGAGTTCCTCGATCGGTCGATCCTTGGGTTTGTGGTAGCCCGAAAACTTGATGGGCAAGGTTTTGGCGGTGAGGTCGCTCATGGAATGTGTGGCTCGAAGTTAGGAACGGTCAGAGAGTAAAGGCTGCCCGGGCAGTATCGGCAACGTGCGCTCAGCCAGCAAGCAAGCAAGCATAGGGCAAATTTTGCTGCAGAGCATTACCAAATCGGCTTGCAAGGCATTAGCAATCGTGATGCCCGCTGGAGGTCACAATGCCCTCATATCGGCCACGTTGGTAACGAAGATATCGGGGTAGATACGCGGCAGCAACCTGCGCAGTTCCCCAGAAACAAGCGCTTCGAGTTCGGTGACGGCCAGCCGCGCCAGGCGCATGACGAGCTCGTCGAACTCGCCGCGCCGTGACACCATGTACAAGCGGCGATGGAACGACTCGCCGGGAAAGGGCACAACCCGAATCTGCGGGCTGTACTCCCTCGAGCGCAATAACGAGACTGGGGTACCTATGCTCCATCCGACGCCCGCGGCGACCGCCGCGATCAGCTTCTCGGTCGAATCCACCGAGACGCGGCGCATCGGCGACACGTTGAGGCGGCGGCATTGACTGTCGATCTGTGCTCCCATGTGTGAAAGGGCTTCGTAACGGACCATCGGATAGGCGCGCGACAACAGTCCGAGGTCGGGTGCGCTCGCATCCCACGCCATGGTGGCTGGCAGCAGCAGGACAAAGGGTTCTCGCAGCAGTTCGTAGCGGGTCAGGTGGGTTTCCGCCTCGAGAGCGTCGTTCAGCACCACCACGTCCACGCGCTTCTCGATCAGGGCTTCACCGAGCCGAGGCGTCAGGTCGGACCAGAGTGTCAGGTTCAGCGCCTCTTCGAGCATGCACTGAATCAGGACGGGCCCCACAGCAGTGGCGAACGAATCGACCATGCCGATGCGCAGCTGCTGCACACGGGCCTTGCTCTGCTCCCGCACCAGCGCCGTCATTTTTTTGATGTCGTCGATCAGATGGGCAGCCTTGCTGCGCAAGAGTTCTCCTGCCGGAGTCAAGGCAAATGTCCGCACGCTGCGGTCGATCAGCACGGCACCGACCTCGTCTTCGAGCCGACGGATGGCCTGGGACACGGCTGATTGCGTCTTGTGCAACCGTCGCGCGGCCCTGGTGAAGCTGCCGGATTCACCGACGGCGAGAAACGCTTCAATGTTGTGCAGATTCATGGCGTGCGATATGACCCAAGTTTGCATTGTCATGCAAGTCGACGGGTTTTTGCTTTGCAGCGCGCGACTCCAGCGATGACGGACTGGCGCTGAAACTCTTATACTGATTTTCAAGGCAAGCCCGGCAGCCCGCCCTCGGAAGCTTTGCAAGGAGCGTGCGCTTGGACAAGGTAGAGACGTTTGAATTGGGAGATGTAGTTCTGCAGTCCGGCGCGACGCTGCACGGGGCGAAAATTGCTTTCAAGACCCATGGACAGCTTGATCGGAGTGGCGCGAACGCGATCCTCGTGCCGACCTTCTATGGCGGTCGGCATGGCGACTACGATGCCATGATCGGCCCTGGGCGGGCCCTTGATCCCTCACGCTATTTCGTCGTGGTGGTCAACATGTTCTGCAATGGCCTGTCGTCGTCTCCTTCCAACACGGCACGTCCGTTTGACGGCCCCCGGTTTCCAGGCATTACGCACTGGGACAACGTGCATTGTTTGTGGGCGTGCCAACAACTTCTGGCACTGGCAGCGAAGTATCGGAGATGGCAGTGATCGGCCAGGCCGGTTCGGACATCAAGTTGCGCTATCGGTCAGCGGCATTGCCGTTTCAGGTGGCGCTGCTCGACCCTGAGCTGACACTTTCGTTGCCGCCGAGGATCACCGCCCATACCGGGTTTGACGCTTTCACCCATGCCCTGGAGGGTTATGTCTCCAGGTCCGCGAACCTGATGACCGAGCCGTTGTCGCAAAATGCCATGCGGCTTCTGCACGACTGGCTGCCTGTTGCGGTGGACGATCCGTCGCACCGGGCGGCGCGCTGCCACTGCATGATTGCTTCGATGCAGGCGGCCATCGCCTACAACACGTCGCAACTCGGTTTGTGCCACGCGCTCGCCGCGCCTCTGGGTGCCATGTTTCACGTCGCGCATGGCCTGGCCAATGCGATTGCGTTGCCGGCGGTCACCGCCTTCAATGAAAGCTGCCTTGGCGACAAGGCGCCGGTGATTGCCGCGCTGCTGGATGCGCCTGCCGCTGCAGATGGTGTGGCGCGGCTCAGAACGCGGGTAGGGCTCGACGTCGGACTAGATTCCGTGGTGCCCGATGGCGCGGGACGTGATGCGCTCGCCTCGGCTGCCATGAAGAGTGGCAACATGCCACACAATCCGCGCGACGCCCAATGGGATGATGTACGCGCCGTGGTGGAGGCCATGCGATGACGGCCGCCGTCCTTTTTTTGCATGGCTATTGGCATGAACGCTTTGAGGAGATTGGAAATTGAAGACAGAACATGATCCGGTACAGGCGATGGGCCTGTGCCCACTTGCCATCCGCAATGCCATGCCGGTGTTGGAGTACCGACCATGATCGCCCGGGGAGGCCGCGCGCTGTATGGCCAGGCGGGAGGTGAAGGGTGTCAGGACGGGAGCCAGGGCTCCCTTGATTCTTTCTGTCATCTCAGTAGTGTCCGGTTTAATCAAGGTCGAAACGCCGCAAAGCCAATGTTGATGCGGGTTGTGAGCGATTCATGGGTGTCCACGATTTGAATTTCGTTTTTCATTTTTGCGATGCTTTCGGGTTTAACCGCTCGGGAGTAATGCATGAACGCTGGCAAAACGCTGTTTGCCCAAGTCATGGAGTTCGTGCCGTGGAAGACCTTGGGACGTGTCATCCAACGTCACTGCGGTGATGCGGGTGTGCGTACGCTCAGTTGCGCCGATCTGTTTCGGGTCATGGCCTTTGCGCAGTTGACGTGGCGCGAGTCCTTGCGCGATATCGAGGTCTGTCTGAGGGCCAATCGCGCCAAGCTGTTTCACATGGGGTTGAAGAACCCTCCGGCGCGCTCCACGCTGGCGGATGCATTGAACCTGCGCGACTGGCGCATCTATCACGACCTGGCGATGCGCATGATTACGCAGGCCAGAGGGTGGTACGCCAACGAGCGTCTGGACCTCGATCTGGATGCTACCGTCTACGCGCTGGATGCCACGACCATCGATCTTTGCCTGGCGCTGTTCGACTGGGCGCCGTTTCGCTCTACCAAGGCGGCCATCAAGCTGCACACGCTGCTGGACCTGCGCGGGGCCATTCCGGCCTTCATCCACATCAGCGACGGCAAGATGCACGAGGTCAATGTGCTGGACTTCCTGCCCATCGAGGCCGGGGCCTTTTACGTCATGGACCGGGGCTACCTGGACTTCTCCCGGCTGTACAAGATGCATCAGGCGGGTGCCTTCTTCGTGACGCGCGCCAAGCGTGGCATGGATGCCAGACGTCTGTACTCCGAGCAGACCGACCGCAGCACGGGCGTGATCTGCGACCAGAGCATCGCGTTGAATGGCTTTTACGTGTCCAAGGACTATCCCGAGCACCTGCGCCGTATCCGTTTCAAAGATCCCGAGTCGGGCAAGACGCTGGTCTTCTTGACCAACAACGCCATGCTGCCGGCCCTCACCATCGCCGCGCTTTACAAGAATCGCTGGCAGGTGGAGTTGTTCTTCAAATGGATCAAGCAGCATTTGCGCATCAAGAAATTCCTGGGCACCAGCGAGAACGCGGTGAAGACGCAAATCTGGTGCGCCGTGTGCACCTACGTGCTCATTGCCATCGTCAAAAAGAAGCTTCACCTGGATGCCTCGCTCTACACATTGCTACAGATTCTTTCCGTCTCGGTGTTCGAGAAATCCCAGCTGTCATGCGCCCTGCAGCCCGATTTGCAGACCCAAGAAATGCCACTCGACGCTAACCAATTGAATTTGTTCAACATTTAACCGGACACTACTGCTGTCATCTGTGGCTTCAGGTTATGAGTGATGGGAAGAGCCAGGCGGGGCCCCGGTCTGACGGGCGATGTGCTGCGCGATTTCGGCTTCGGTCAGCAGGCCCTTTTCGACCACCAACAGGCGCATCGCATGCACCCAGCGTTCGTAGTACGTCAGTGCGCCGTATTGGTCTGGGGGCAGGTCCTCGATTGCTCGGCGCAAGGCGTCGATGGTGAAGCACGAGCGCGGCGGGTCGGCGAGCAGGCGCAGCATTGCATCGACTCGCTGCTCGAAAAGCGTGAGGCCGGGCTCCTCAGGGTCGATCGGGCCGGCGGGCATTCCGCCCAAGTCGTGGGGGCGCTGCATCACGGCGTACCCCGTCTCACTCTTTCGCCCCGGGGTAGACCATGATGGCCAACATCACGATCGGCAGTTTGATCAGGGCGTCCGGTCCATGCGGCACATCGCCATCAAAGGTGATGGAGTCGCCCGGAGCCAGCATGAAGGTCTGGTCACCGTGGCGATAACGCAGCTTGCCTTCCAGTATGTGGATGAACTCCAGCCCCTCGTGCTTGAACGACGGAAACACTTCGCTGGCATCGGTGAGCGTGACGAGGAACGGCTCAAAAGGCTTGTGCGGCCCGCGGTGCGAAAAGAGAAGGCGGTAGGTGTGGCCCTTCTTGGTGCCACGGCGGATCACTTCCAGCCCCCCGTTTTTGGGTACGAACTGCACATCGCCTTCACGCGACTGGAATTCGTGCATCAGGTCGGCGACACCAACGCCCAGGGCACGCGACAGTGACAGCAGGGTTTCCAGGCTGGCCGAGACCTGCGCATTCTCGATCTTGGACAACATGCCCGCGCTGACGCCGGAGCGGCGCGACAGATCGGCGATGGTCATCGCACGGCGGGAGCGCAGCGCGTGGACGGTAGCACCGATATGCTGGTCCAGCGCTTTCACCTGGGACGGGTCATCAGCGGTTGGTGGCAACGGTTTCTCGCGTGACGTAATACTGGCCATGGCGTGGTTGCGAGGGAAGGCGGATGCGCCTCGCCCAATTCTACGACAGGAAGCGTGAAGTTTCTTGCGAAGAAACAAAATGTGCCTGTTGGTATTGACACCTGCAGGCGCCGCCTCTAGACTCTGGGCAGTCCATCTCTCTCTGCATCCTGACTATTCATGCCCTGGCGCCTGCTGCGATTTGCCCTTTCGTCCAAGCACCCGGAACCGCGGATGTTCACGCAGCATGCGTCGCTGCGCAAGTCCTACGATGTGGTCATCATCGGCGCCGGTGGCCACGGGCTTGCGGCGGCCTACTACCTGGCACGCGACCATGGCGTGCGCAACATCGCCGTCCTCGAAAAAGGCTACATCGGCGGTGGCAACACCGGGCGCAACACGGCCATCATCCGCTCGAACTACCTCACCCCCGCAGGCGTAAAGTTCTACGACAAGAGCCTGGAGCTCTACCGCGACCTGTCGGAGGATTTCGACCTCAACCTGTTCTATTCGACGCGTGGTCACTTCACACTGGCCCACACCGATTCGGCGATGCGCACGATGCGCTGGCGCGCTGAGGTGAACAAGCATTACGGGGTGGACAGCGAGGTGGTGGATGCGCAGGCGGTGCAGCAGGCCTGCCCTCACATGGACATCACCTGCGCCGGGCACGCACCGATCCTCGGCGCGCTGTACCACGCGCCGGGTTCAATTGCCCGCCACGACGCCGTCGCCTGGGGGTACGGCCGCGGGGCCGACATGCGTGGCGTCGAGATCCACCAGCAGACCGAAGTGCTCGACATCCGCGTCGAGGGTGGCCATGTGCGCGGTGTGGAAACCAGCCGCGGCAGCATCGCCACGGACAAGGTGCTGTGCGCCGTCGCGGGATCGACGCCGCGCATGCTGGCGATGGTCGGGCTTGACAGCCCGATCTACATCCATCCACTGCAGGCCATGGTGAGCGAGCCCATCAAGCCCTGGCTGGACCCGATCCTGGTGTCCGGCTCGTTGCATATCTACGTCAGCCAGACCGCGCGTGGCGAACTGGTCATGGGCGCGTCGCTCGATCCCTACGAGTTGCACTCCACGCGCTCGACACTGGACTTTGCAGAATCGCTCTCGGCCCATATGCTCGACATGTTCCCGTTCCTCTCCGAGGTCAAGGTGAACCGGCAGTGGGCGGGCATGGTCGACATGACGCCCGACTTCGCGCCCATCATGGGCAAGACCCCGGTGGACGGCTTTTATCTCGACGCGGGTTGGGGGACCTGGGGCTTCAAGGCCACGCCAGTAGCCGGGTGGACCATGAGTTCCACCGTGGCCCATGACCGCAACCACCCCCTGATCGAGAGCTTTGGCCTCGATCGTTTTGCGCGGTACGCACTGACCGGCGAAAAAGGCGCCGCATCTGTCGGACATTAGCCTGCGTACATGAAGATCCTGACCTGTCCCATCAACGGCCCGCGCCCTGTCAGCGAGTTCGCCTATGCCGGCGAGTTGCGGCCCATGCCCGACCCGGCGACAGCCAGCGATGTGGATTGGGCTGCCTACGTGTTCAATCGCCGCGGTGTCGCCGACGTGAAGCACGAATGGTGGTGCCACATTGCGTCCGGTGTCTGGTTCGTCGCCGAGCGCAATACTGCCACGGATGTGGTGCTGCGCACCTATCTCTACCAGAGGGATGCGAGGTGAAGCGACTGCCACCGCAACCTGGCGAGTGGATTGACCGCTCGAAGCCGCTGCAATCGCGCTTTGAGGGGCGGCTCTTTAGCGGATTTGCTGGCGACACCATAACAAGCGCCCTTCTCGCCAGCGGGATCTCGATGCTCGGGCGCAGCTTCAAGTACCACCGGCCGCGCGGCGTCCTTTCCATGGCGAATCACGACGCCAACACGCTGATGCAGGTCAGTGGAGGCGCGGCTGGCACGCACAGCCGCCCGAACGTGCGCGCCGACGTGCAAGCGATGGCCGCCGATCAGGAAATCGAGGCTGTCAACACGTTTGGCGGCTTGAACAACGACACGGCGCGCGTGCTGGATCGCCTGGGCGCATTTCTGCCCGTCGGTTTCTATTACAAGGCGTTCTATTCGAGGCGTCTGTTTCCGCTCTGGGAACGCATGTTCCGGCGCATGACGGGGCTGGGCCGGGTGGACGTGCAAGCGCCGCGCGTTCGATCACCCAAGCGCTACGGCTTTTGCGATGTGCTGGTGATCGGCGGTGGGCCATCTGGGCTGTCGGCTGCCTTGTCCGCGGCCAGGTCGGGGGCGCGTGTCGTGCTGGTCGACGAAAATGCCCGTCTGGGCGGTAGCGGAACCTATGCGACGGGAGGCGACGTCCATCGGCGTGAACGCGTCGAAGCCTTGGTGAGCCAGGTGCTGTCGGATTCGCGGATCGAGGTGTTGTGTTCCAGTTTTGCCAGTGGGTACTACGCCGACCATTTGGTGCCGATCGTCACACCGGCTTGCATCGTCAAGATGCGGGCCGCAGCGGTGGTGCTGGGCACCGGCGCATACGAGCAACCGGCCGTGTTTCGCAATAACGATCTGCCGGGAGTCATGCTCGGTTCGGCTGCCCAGCGCCTGATCGCCTGGTATGCGGTCAGGCCCGGTGAGCATGCCGTGATCCTGGCTGGCAACGACGACGCGTATGTGCTCGCACAGGATTTGCTCGCGGCGGGCATGTCTGTCGCGGGCGTCGTGGATTTGCGCGCCGACGCGACAGCCCCGATAGCCGGTGGTGTCGAGGTCCGCAGAGGCCGAGCGGTGGTGGAGGCGCGCGCCGGGCGCAATGGCCGCCTGAGCCGTGTCCTGATTGCGCCCCTGCGGTCGGACGGCAGTTGGGATGCGGGGCTGGTGGAAGAAGTTGCCTGTGACGTCCTGTTGATGTCCGTCGGTTATGCGCCAGCCCTGGCGCTGGCCTACCAGGCGGGTGCCAAGATGCGATTCGACGATGTGCTGCAACAGTTCGTCCCTTCGGTCCTGCCTGCGGGACTGTTTGTTTGCGGCCGTGCCAACGGTGTCTACGGCTTGGAGGCAAGACTGTCCGATGGAGCCAGCGCCGGCCATGCTGCGGCCGCAACTGTGCGTGGCGATTCGTTGCCGGAACGCCCGAACCTGCGGGGCCCTGGCACACCGTCCCATCGTTATCCGATCTTCGAGCACCCGAAAGGGCGCAACTTCGTTGACTTCGACGAAGACCTGCAACTCAAGGACTTCGTCAACGCGGCGCAGGAGGGCTACGACAACATCGAATTGCTCAAGCGATTCTCGACGGTTGGCATGGGTCCTTCGCAGGGCAAGCACTCGAACATGAACGCGATCCGCATCCTGGCGCGCATCCGGGGTGAGCCGATCGAGCGCATCGGCACGACGACGTCGCGTCCCATGTTCCACCCGGTGCCAATGGCGCATCTTGCGGGACGTGCGTTCCAGGTTGAACGTGCGACGCCACTGGCGGCGCGTCACACGGCACTGGACGCGGTCTGGATGCCGGCTGGCCAATGGCAGCGGCCTGAGTATTACCGGCGCGCCGGCATGGAGCGCAGCGATGCGATTGCGTCGGAAGTGCTGGCCGTGCGCGAGGGCGTCGGGCTCATCGACATCGGCACGCTCGGGAAAATCGACATTTACGGGCCGGAGGCCGCGCAGTTCCTGGAGCGCGTCTACACCGGCAACTTCGCCAACCTGCGTATTGGCATGACGCGATATGGCCTGATGGTCGATGAATCGGGCGTCATCATCGACGACGGGGTCGTCGCCCGCATGGGTGAGGAGCATTTTTACTTCACCACCACGACCAGCGGCAGCGCCACGGTGTACCGCGAACTGACGCGCCTGAACACGATGTGGGGACTGGACGTCGGCATTGCCAACCTGACTGGTCATATGGCGGCCATGAACCTGGCCGGGCCGCGCTCGCGTGACGTCCTGCAGCAGGTCTGTGATGGCCCGCTGGCGGACGGCGCGTTCCCCTATCTTGGCGTACGCGAATTGCGCGTGGCGGGCGTCGGGGCGCGGTTATTGCGGGTTGGTTTTGTAGGCGAACTGGGCTACGAAATGCATGTGGCTGCGGACGAGGCGGTGCAGCTCTGGGACGCTGTCATGGCGGCGGGCAGGCAGATGGGCATCCGCGCGTTCGGTGTCGAGGCGCAACGCATCCTGCGTCTGGAAAAAGGGCATGTGATCGTGAGCCAGGACACGGACGGCCTGACCAATCCGTTCCAGGCCGGCATGCACTGGGCGGTGCGGATGGACAAGTCGTTTTTCATCGGGCAGCGCTCGTTGCGAATCCTCGCGGCACAGCCTCTGTCCCAGGTCCTTGTCGGTTTTGTCCTTGCCGATGATTCGGCTGGAGTGCCCAAGGAGTGCCATCTGGTGATTCGCGATGGTGAACTTGCCGGCAGGGTCACGTCGATCGCCCGCTCCCCGAGCCTGAAGCGCGTCATTGGCCTGGCGCTGGTCGATCCGGCCCTGGCGGCGCAAGGTAACGCTATTCGAATTCGCATTGACGGTGGCGGGGAGGTGATAGCGGTCGTCACCGCGCTGCCGTTCTACGACGCAGTTGGTGCTCGCCAGCGTCCGCCGGCCATCGCGGATCGCGCTGGAGCAGTGGCATGAACGCACAGGGGCAGGTCAGCCGCCCGGCGGCAACGGTCTGGCTGCGCGACGGGTCAGGGCGAGAACGCTTCGGTTTCAAGGGGGCCGGCGCGCCGGCCTGGTGCGAAACCCAGGCGCTGCCGTTGCCGGCGAAGGCGAACACGGTTGCGTCGCTGGATGATGGCGCCGGCTTGCTGGGACGCCTCGCGTACACTGAGTTTTATGTCGAGCATGCAGACGCGGCGCGGATCGATACGCTGCGCGCCGCCCTCGGGTCGGGTGCGCGGTCGTCGGGCGGCGGCGTCTATCCGGTCCATCGACGTGATGCCTGCATCCTGATGGGCGGCCCGGCGGCCACGGATGTGTTCCTGCAAACCTGCAATGTCAATTTTGCGGCTGTCGACATGTCGGCGTCTCCCTTGCTCATGACCCTGGTGGTTGGCGTTGCCGTACTGGTTCTTCCGCGCATCGAGCATGGGCAGCCGGTCTACCGGATGGTGTTCGATCCGACGTTTGCCCCCTATCTGTGGAGCACCTTGCGCGAGATCGTCACCGACCTGGGTGGCGACGCAGAGGCCGGCTGACTGCCATTGAACGACCAACCCACCCGTCCATCACGAACCACGAGGACACCATGACCAAAGACCAGGCCAGGAAATTCTTCAAGCAGCACGGCATCCAGTTCATATTGGCGCAATTCGTCGACATCCACGGGGCGGCCAAGAGCAAGGCGGTGCCGGTCGAGCATCTGGACATGGTGCTCACCGACGGTGCCGGTTTTGCCGGCTTTGCCATGTGGGGCTTCGGCATGGAGCCCAATAGCCAGGACTACATGGCGGTGGGCGACCTGTCGACCCTGGCGCCCATGAGCTGGATGCCGGGATTCGCGCGCATGGCCTGCGATGGCCACGTGAAAGGCAAGCCCTACGAGTACTGCTCGCGCGTGATGCTCAAGCGCAACCTGGACGCACTGGCCAAAAAGGGGATGACGCTCTACACCGGCATCGAGCCCGAATTCTTCCTGCTCAAGCGCGATGGGGCAGGCAAGCTGGTGCCGGTGGATGCGACCGACAACCTCGACAAGCCGTGTTACGACTACAAGGGCCTGTCGCGCCAGGCCGAGTTCCTGCAGCGGGTGGTGGATGGTGGCCGCAAGGGCGGGCTGGACATCTACCAGATCGACCATGAAGACGGCAACGGCCAGTTCGAGGTCAACTTCACCTATGCCGACGCGCTCAAGTCGGCCGACAACTTGACCTTCTTCAAGATGGCCGCGAGCGAGGTTGCGCACCAGATGGGCATGATCGCGACCTTCATGCCCAAGCCGTTCTCCGACCGTGCGGGCACCGGCGCGCATTTCCACCTCTCGCTGGGCGACCGCAAGACAAAGAACCTGTTCCTGGACAAGAGCGACAAGCATGGGCTGGGCCTGTCGCAGATGGGCTACTGGTTCACCGGCGGCATCCTGGCGCATGCGCGCGCGCTGGCAGCGATCTGCGCGCCAACCGTCAACTCCTACAAGCGGCTGGTCGTGGGGCGCGCGCTCTCGGGTGCCACCTGGGCGCCCGCCTATGTGAGCTACGGCGACAACAACCGCACCGCCTGCGTGCGCATTCCTTTTGGCCGGCTTGAGTTCCGCTTGCCCGATGGCGGCTGCAACCCGTATCTGGCCACCGCCGCGCTGCTGGCCGCCGGCATGGACGGCATAACGCGCAAGCTCGATCCGGGCGCGCCCAACAATGAGAACCTGTACGAGTGGTCGCCCGAGAAGCTCAAGAAAAGCGGCATCACGCTGCTGCCGCAGAACCTCGGCGAGGCGATCCAGGCACTGGAGGACGACACGGTGATCCGCGACGCGCTCGGTGCCAACCTGTTTAACGAGTACATCAAGCTCAAGCGCATGGAATGGGTGGAATACTCGCGCCACGTGTCAGTTTGGGAGCAGACGCGTTACCTCGAATTTTTCTGAGCAACGGGAGACACCATCATGTGTGGAATCGTGGGTTTGTTGTTGAAGCGGCCGGCACTGCGGCCGCGGCTGGGGGAGCTGATGTTGCCGATGCTGGTGGGCATGACCGGCCGCGGCAAGGATTCGGCCGGCATGGCCGTGTTCACCGAGCCGGTGCAGGCGGATCACCACAAGCTGTCGCTGTATTCCGGCGCGGGCGCGCTGGGCGCGGCGTATGACTGGGATGCCCTGCTCGCCCAGGTGCGCGCCGGCTGCGACGCACAGGCGGCAATCGCGGTCAAGGGCAACCATGCAGTGCTCACCGTGGCCGCGCCGGTTGCTTCGGTGCGCGCGTGGCTCAAGAAGAACATGTCCGGCGTGCGGGTGCTCTCCAGCGGCAGCGCCATCGACCTCTACAAGGACGTTGGCACCCCGGCCGACATCGCAGCGCGTTACCGCTTCAACGCACTCGAAGGAACGCACCTGGTGGGCCATACCCGCATGGCGACCGAATCGGCGGTCACGGTGGAGAACGCGCACCCCTACACCGCCGGGCAGGACTGGTGCATCGTGCACAACGGCTCGCTCTCCAACCCGTACCAGCTGCGCCGGCAGCTCGAGCCGCTGGGCATCGAGTTCGATGGCGACTGCGACACCGAGGCGGCCTGCCGTTACCTGGAATGGCGCATGCGCGAGGGCGACGACCTGGAAGACGCGCTGCACAAGGGCTTTGAGGTGTTCGACGGCTTCTACACCTTCCTCATGGGCACGCGCGACAAGCTGGCGCTGGTGCGCGACCCGTTCGCGTGTAAACCGGCCATCGTGGCCGAGACCGACGACTATGTGGCCATCGCATCGGAGTTCCGCTCGCTGGCGCACCTGCCGGACGTCAAGCACGCGCACCTGTTCGAGCCCAAGCCCGAACACATCTATTCCTGGAGCATCTGAGATGAAATCCGAGACACCGAATTCCGTCGTGTTCGACATTGCCGATGGCAGCGTGCGCGCACTCAACCAGTTCCTGCATGGCCCGCTCGGGCCGACCCGGCGCGTGGTGGTGGAGAACCCGGACGGCGCGCATTCGATCGCGGTCGGCGTCGATGCGCCGGTCGAGATCGACATCCGCGGCCACGCGGGCTACTACGCCGCCGGCATGAACAAGCATGCGACGGTCAACATCGCCGGCAATGCCGGGCCGGGCGTGGCCGAGAACATGATGTCGGGCCGCGTCACGGTGCGCGGCTTCGCCAGTGTCTCCGCCGGTGCCTCGGCACAGGGCGGCTTGCTGGTGATCGAAGGTGACGCGGGCCTGCGCTGCGGCATCTCGCTCAAGGGCGCGGACATCGTGGTCGGCGGCGACGTCGGCGCATTCTCGGCCTTCATGGCGCAGGCCGGCCGCATCGTGGTGTGCGGCGACGCGGCGGAGAACCTCGGGGACTCCTTGTACGAGGCCGTGCTGTACGTGCACGGCGAGGTCAAGTCGCTCGGGGCGGACGCACAGTTCGAACCCATGACCGATGCTGACCGCGCCGCCGTCGCCGGCCTGCTCCAGGCGGCCGGCTTTTCGCATGACCCGGCCAGCTTCCGGCGCGTGGCGTCGGCCAAGCAGCTCTACCACTGGAACGCGGACGCGAATCAGGAATACTAGGGCGCGAGCCCTCCAATAGCGTTAACAGGCCCTAGACATGACCACCAGCAACACGGCACCCGCATCGATCTCGCGCGAGGAAAGCGCCACCTTCGACCGCAAGACCATCGACTACATCCAGCGCGCGGCCGCCAGCGGGCTGTATGAGATCCGCGGCCTGGGCGCCAAGCGGCATGTGCCGCATTTCGACGACCTGCTGTTCCTCGGCGCGTCGCTGTCGCGTTATCCGCTCGAGGGCTACCGCGAGAAGTGCAGCAGCAAGACGGTGCTGGGCACGCGCTTTGCGAAAAAGCCGGTGGAACTGGAGATGCCGATCACCATCGC
>JBCKPE010000017.1:0-26679 GCA_038901875.1 Burkholderiaceae bacterium | reverse complement strand
GGGTGCTGGTCAACGGTGGCAGGGTGGAATATGTGACCGAGCGCGGCAAACAGTCGTTGTACTGGAACATTCCCATCGCCAATACGACCACGGTCCTTCTCGGGACGGGCACGTCGGTGACCCAAGCGGCGGTTCGAGAATTGGCCAAAGCCGGTGTGATGTTGGGTTTTTGTGGCGGCGGTGGCACGCCTTTGTTTGCGGGCACTGAACAAACGCTGGAGGTCAGTTGGATGCTTCCTCAGAGCGAATACCGCCCGACCGAATACCTTCAATACTGGGTCGGCTTTTGGTTTGACGATTCATTGCGCCTGGCAGCAGCCCAACGGTTTCAACTTGCGAGACTGAAACGACTGCGGCAACACTGGATAGGCGACAGGACGTTCAGGGACTTGGGTTTTACCGTGGACGAATCCTCGCTGGACTCATTTCTTGCTTCAAGCCAAGCAGCGATCAATGGGGCCAAAGACGTAACAGCCCTGCTGACCGAAGAAGGCCGGCTCTCCAAACGACTCTACCGCCTTGCTGCTGCCGCCACTGGCTACGGTGACTTCACCCGCGCTAAACGCGGTGAAAGTTTGGATAGTGCGAACCAGTTCTTGGACCACGGCAACTACCTGGCGTACGGCTTGGGCGCCACTGCCACCTGGGTGCTGGGCATCCCTCACTCTCTGGCCGTGCTGCACGGCAGAACACGTCGCGGGGGCTTGATCTTTGATGTGGCCGACCTTGTCAAAGACGCTGTCATTTTGCCTCAGGCGTTTATCTCAGCCATGCGTGGCCACACCGAACAAGAGTTCCGTCAATCCTGCATTGAAACCCTGACGCGCATCGAAGCGCTGGACTTCATGATCGACACGATCAAAGCAACAGCCATTAGCATCGGTCGTGCGCCAAGCGATGCGCAGGTGGACGGAAAAGCACCGAAATGAACGTGCTGCTCATCTCTCAATGCGAAAAACGAGCGCTGACTGAAACCCGCCGCATCTTGGATCAGTTTGCCGAGCGGCGCGGCGACGGCACCTGGCAGACGGCAATCACCCAAGATGGACTGGACACTTTGCGCCGCCTGCTGCGGAAAACCGCACGCAAGAACACCGCCGTGGCCTGCCATTGGATACGTGGGCTCGACCATAGCGAGCTTCTTTGGACGGTAGGTGATGCCGGTCGTTTCAACAGCCAGGGGGCCGTGCCCACCAACACCACTACACGCGACATCCTGCGTGGCCAGGATGAGAACGACTGGCACACCGGCGAGGACATTGCCCTGCTGACCGCGCTGGCAGCGTTGCTGCACGATCTCGGCAAAGCCTGCCGCGCCTTCCAGATGCGTCTGGAGGGAAAACTGGAAGAGCGCAACCAGTACCGGCATGAATGGGTGTCGCTGCGCTTGTTCGAAGCGTTCGTCGGCACCGACGATGACGCCAAATGGCTGACGCGGCTCGCAGCCCCCACGCCGCAGGACGATGAAACCTGGCTGGATCCGGATCGGTTGCAGCGCGATGGCCTGGATGCAGACGTGTCACGCCCGTTTGCCCAGCTATCACATGCGCCGCTGGCCCAGGCCATCGGCTGGCTGGTGGTCACGCACCATCGCCTTCCAACCTTGCCGTGCAACAGCGATGGCAGCAGAGGCGTATTTCAACTCGGGTTACTGAATAAAGCGCTGGAGCGCATCGACGCAGGCTGGAACGAGCGAATTGATGAAAGCGATTCCAAAACGTTGCCGTACTACTGGGAATTTCCGCATGATTTGCCCGTCACCACCGTGCTGTGGCGCAAGCGTGCAGCCCGTCTGGCGCAACGCCTGCTGACGCTGTGCGGGCAGCCGGGCAAGGGCAACTGGCTGGGCAATCCGTATGTGATGCATCTCTCAAGGCTGAGCCTGATGCTGGCCGATCATCACTATTCCAGCCTGACGGGCAAAGACCCTGGCCGCGTTGAGGTGCCCAAGGGCTACCCGCTCTATGCCAACACCAACGGCGGTTTTGGCGATTTCAACCAGACGCTGGACGAACACCTGCTTGGCGTGGCCCAACACAGCGCCGAGGTGACCCACGCGCTGCCGCGATTCGAAGAGCAGTTGCCCCGACTGGCCCGCCACAAAGGGCTGCGCAAACGGTCGCGGGATGAACGGTTTCGCTGGCAGGACAAGGCCGCTGACACTGCGGCGGCAATGCGTGATCGCTCCATGCGCCACGGCGCCTTCATCGTCAACATGGCTTCCACCGGCTGCGGCAAGACGCTGGCCAATGCGCGCATCATGTATGCCCTGGCCGACGCTGAACGCGGCATGCGCTGCGCCTTCGCCATGGGGCTGCGAACCCTGACGCTCCAGACGGGCCGCGCGTTTCGGGACTTGCTGGGCCTGGGTGATGACGACTTAGCCATTCGTGTTGGTGGTTCGGCCAGCCGTGCGCTGTTTGAGCACTTTGAGCGACAAGCCGAAGCCACAGGTTCCGCATCACGGCAAGACCTCCTAGACGAGAACTCATATGTCACGTTTGAAGGCAACCACGATGCGCATCCGCTGCTGCGCCGCGTCATGCACGACCCGAAGGTGCGCGCACTACTGGCTGCGCCGCTGCTGGTGTGCACCATAGACCACCTGACGCCAGCCACCGAGAGCGAGCGCGGTGGCCGCCAGATTGCGCCGATGTTGCGACTCATGAGCGGCGACCTGGTGCTCGACGAGCCGGACGATTTCGACATCGACGACCTGCCTGCGCTCACCCGCCTGGTGCATTGGGCCGGGCTGCTGGGCGCACGCGTGCTACTGTCATCGGCCACCTTGCCGCCAGCATTGGTGCAAGGGCTGTTTGAGGCCTACTGCAACGGGCGCCAGCACTTCCAGCGTAACCGCGGTGCGCGGCCAGGGGCTGCCGAGGCCGCACCGGAAATTTGCTGCGCGTGGTTCGACGAGTTCAATCAATCGCAGGCCGATTGCGCTGACGCACCGGCATTCTCCACGGCGCATCAGACCTTCGCTGTCAAGCGCCACGACCGGCTGGCCAAGGCGGAGGTTCGCCGACGCTGCGAGCTGTTGCCACTGAATCTGGGCGCCAACCGAGAGCAGCAACCCACTCAATTTGCCGAACTGGCGCTGAACGCCGCACTGGCACTGCACGCGCAGCACTACAGCGTCGACTCCCACAGCGCCAAGCGCGTCAGCTTTGGCTTGGTGCGCATGGCTAATATCGAACCACTGGTGGACGTGGCGCTGGCACTGTACCGGTTGGGTGCGCCTGAAGGCGTGCGCATTCACCTGTGCACCTACCACTCGCAGTTTCCGCTGCTGATTCGCTCGAACATTGAGCGCCAGCTTGACCAGGCGTTGAATCGTCGCCAGCCTGAGGCTGTATTCAGCCTGCCTGACATCCGCCAACGGCTCGATGCACACGACGAACCCGACCAACTCTTTATCGTGCTCGGGTCACCCGTTACCGAGGTCGGACGCGATCACGATTACGACTGGGCCGTGGTCGAGCCCTCGTCGATGCGCTCACTGATCCAACTGGCCGGGCGCATCCGCCGCCATCGCGAAGGCGAATGCCAGTCACCGAACCTGCTCGTTTTTGACACCAACATGCGCCACTTTCGCGCGCCGGGTCAAGCGGCGTTTTGCAGGCCGGGGTTTGAAACCGCCGACTTCAGGCTGGATACCCACTCCATGGCGCAACTGTTGTCTGCCACTGAACGTGAGGTGATTGACGCCCGGCCACGCATCGTTTCGGCTGCGCAGTTGCAGCCGCGTATCCGGCTGGTCGATCTTGAGCATGAGAGGATGCGCAAGACCATGCTGGTGCAGGCTCCAACCGTCGCGCCCGCCACACCCGGAACGCGCCAGCGCGGATCGGCCAAAGTGGAAACACCATCGGCGCTCAACGCCACAAACTGGTGGCAGATGCCGCCCGCTGATGCTTTGCTCACAGCCGTGCTTCCACAGCAGCAGCCATTTCGGCTCGATGTCATCAAGCGGGTGGATTTGTTATTGCGCCCAACGGATGACGGCGACGACTACCAACTCTTTCAACTGATGGACAAGCCGAAGGGCCAACGTGGCGAAACACAGTTTGTGCCGGTGGATATATCGCAGAACCATCGCATTCCAGATACGGACGTGCAGGGTTTGGGGATCGAGCCATGGGGTCAGACCGACTACTTGCAAGCACTGACCGAACTGGCCGACGAACTGGACATGCCACTGGCCGACTGCGCCCGACGCTTTGGCACCGTGACCCTGCCGAAGAACGACAACGGCTGGCGTTTTCATCCAGCGCTGGGGTTTACGAAATGGAAGTGACGACTGAACTTATGACAACAACCGATTCACTACAGGGAGGAACCTGAATGACAAATACCGATCCGCAGCGTGTCACCGAATTGCGTGCCCTCATTGCCGTCTTTTTGAAGAAGCGGCTTGATGCCAAGCTTATTGATCTCGAAAAACTTGTGAATCTCGCCCCTGGTAATCCTAAACGCGTTGACTTTGAGTCATCTGAGCTTAAACGTGCTGAACTCCACGAGCAATACAGCCCTGTGAACTGGCTTGCAGACGCTGTGCGGCGCGTCAGCCAAATTCAAGCAGTTACGCACTCGCTGAAGCCAATTCATCCAGATGCCATAGGAACCTGCCTTTACAGCCCGCCGTTAGCCTTGTCTAACAGGCCCGTGGTGGGCAGCCACAACCTTGACGGCAGGTTTACCATCGATTTCGTATGTGATGCAAAGCTGCTACCAATCGTTGGATTTTTGAAACTGGAGCATCAGGGCCTTGGCTTACTGGCCTTGATGCTGGCGAGCGATGCCGATCTGGCGGCTGCGTTGAGCAACGACCCAGCTCAGGCGCAAGCTTGGTTTAGTGCGATTGCCGGGCTGATCAAACCTCGCGGCCAGATGACTTCACACACTCTCGCCAAACAACTTTATTGGTTGACAGGCCATGACGCGCATGACGATGCCAGCTTCCACCTGCTCGCCCCGCTGTATGCCAGTTCGTTAGCCCATCGGGTCTATGAAACGGTGAAAGGCGACCGTTTCAGCGAAGAAGCCACGGCAGCGCGCAAGGCCAAAAAAGAAGGCGCGTACAGCGGACGCCCGGTGCGTGAATACCCTCAACTGGCCATTCAAAAGCTCGGTGGCACGAAGCCACATAACATCAGCCAGCTCAACCGTGAGCGGCATGGCGATAACCTTTTGTTCGCCTCGCTGCCCCCCACCTGGCGATCCGTGGACTTGAAGCCGCTGCTGGGCACGGACTCGATGTTGCCCCGCTTCAGCCGCCGACCTGAGGTGCGGTCCATGGTCAAGGCGTTGCTGGCGTTCCTGAAATCCGACCCGACAGGCAATCTTGAGACCCGAGAACGTCGCGCCGAATGGGTCAATGGCCTGATCGACGAGTTTTTGCAGTTCTCCGCCGAGCTGCGTTCCCTGCCGCCGGGCTGGAGCCAAACGCCGGAGTGCCGTCTTCCAAACTCGGAAAAGCACTGGCTAGACTCCGAAGGCGTCGAACAGGCGTTGGCATCAGTAGGGCTGCCGTTGCCCACCGATACCGCCGAACGCGTGAGCACGCTCTTTGCCAACTGGCTCAACGCGCAACTGCGCGAACCGCTGCCAATGGGCGACCCGGAGTATCTGGAATGGCGCAACCAGATGCATGAACAGATCAAAGCCGAAGAACGGGAGGCTCAATCATGACGACTGAGCAAGCATCGAACAAAGCGCTGCTGGTGCTGCCGCGCCTGCGCGTGCAGAACGCCAACGCCATTTCCAGCCCCATGACCTGGGGGTTTCCAGCCGTCACCGCCTTCACCGGCTTGATGACCGCGCTGGAAAGGCGCCTGGGGTCTAATGCGGGCATCGCGTTCTTTGGCGTCGGCGTGGTCTGCCACGGCTTTGAGCCCCAAGTCACCCGTGGCGGCTACACCCGTAGTTTTCACCTGACGCGCAACCCTGTACTGAAAGACGGCAGCACCGCAGCCATTGTTGAAGAGGGCCGCGTCCACCTCGACATCACCCTGGTGTTTGAGGTTGAACTGACTTCGACATTTTTGGGCGAAGCGGAACGTGCCCAACTGGCTGCACACATCGGCGACGTGGTGGCCGGTATGCGGGTGGCGGGCGGCAGCGTGGTGCCACCGCTGCCGGGCAAGTTTCGCAATCCACCTCGGCCCTCGTTGGTGTTGATGCCTGGCAACACGGAAGCGCGCCGCAAGGACTTCCGCAAACTCAGCCGCCGCTGGCTGCCCGGCTTTGCGCTGGTATCGCGCGACGACCTGCTGCAAGCGAGGCTGGCCGAGCTGCAACAGGTCACACCGGGCGCGACCTTGCTGGATGCCTGGCTTGATCTCTCGCGCCTGAACCACCGCGCTGTTCGCCAGACAACGGTGGACGACAAGACCGGCGACACCGTTGAGACCATTGAATGGGTGACCGACAGCCGCCCCGGCTGGATCGTGCCCATACCGGTAGGCTTTGCGGCGCTCTCTGAGCTGCACGCCCCCGGCACCGTGGCTGGCGCGCGAGATCCGAACCTGCCGTTCCGCTTTGTTGAAAGCGTCTATTCGATGGGGCAGTGGATCAGCCCCCACCGGCTCACCGATGTCAGCGATCTGCTTTGGGAGCCATCCCACGATCCTGATTCTCCCAGCGGCCTCTACCGCTGTATCAACGCTTTCCGCGCTCCGTTCGTCCCCGTTTCTCAAACCAGCTAAATCCAAGGAGTTTCACCATGCCAACGACCGCTCTCATAAACCCAACGGTGCTTGCATTCGAGCGCAAGCTGGACCCATCGGATGCCCTATTCTTCTCTGGCTCTTGGGAACAACGCACCATCAGTCAGCAATGGCCTGCCGTTGAGGTCCGAGAAAAATCGGTGCGAGGAACTGCATCTCATCGCTCCAAAACAAAAGGGGGAGCAGATGCCGCCAAGCTCGATATGAAATTCGAGTCACCTAATCCACAGACTGTCGACGTAGCTACTTTACCCGCCGATGCCGACACCCTCAAAGTCAGCTTCACGCTGCGCGTACACAAAGGGGCGGGTACGCCGTCGGCCTGCAACAACGCCGACTATAGGTGCAAGCTGCAAAGCACAGTCAAAGGTTATGTCGACGCGTACGGCTTTACCGAATTGGCCCGGCGCTACGCCTACAACCTGGCCAATGGCCGTTTTCTGTGGCGCAACCGCCTGGGTGCCGAGAGCATTGAGGTGCAGGTGGCGCAGTTGGTCGATGGCCAGCCTGCGCAGACCTGGACTTTTGATGACCCGGCGCTGTCGCTGCGTCACTTCAATGCGCCGCCTGCAGCGGCGGCCGCGCTGGCCCAACTGAGCACGCTCATTGCGGACGGTTTGGCCGGCAACCGTCATGTACTGCTACAAGTCACCGCCTTTGCGCGTATCGGCGCAGGGCAAGAAGTGTTTCCGTCGCAAGAACTCATCCTCGAAAAAGTAAAGGGTGGCAAGAGCAAGACGCTTTACACCGTCAGCAACATCGCCGGCATGCACTCCCAAAAGGTGGGCAACGCGCTGCGTTCTATCGACAATTGGTACGACGGTGCTGACGACAATGGCCCCATTCCGGTGGAGCCCTACGGCTCGGTCACAACCCAGGGTTGGGCCTACCGCAAACCCACGGACAAGGTGGACTTCTATTCACTGTTAGACAACTGGCTGCTTAAAGATAAGGTGCCCACGCCTGACCAACAACACTTTGTGATGGCCACGCTGATACGCGGTGGCGTGTTTGGTGATGCAGGCAAGGACTGAGCCATGGACCACCACGTAGATATTGATGTGCAGCCGGACCCGGAGTTTCCAGCCTATCAGCTCATGGCTGCGCTTTACGCCAAGCTGCACCGCGCGCTGGTGGCGCAGAACAGCACCCGCATTGGCGTGAGCTTTCCGGGTTTCGGTTTGCAAGCGCCGCACCTGGGCACGCGGCTGCGCCTGCATGGAGATCTTGCTGCCCTGTCGGCTTTGCTGGCGGGCGACTGGCTTGCAGGCATGCGTGATCATGTCACGTTGACGCAACCAAACCGCGTGCCGGAGACGGCCAAACACTGCGCCGTGAGGCGCGTGCAGGTCAAAAGCAGCCCCGAGCGCTTGCGCCGAAGGCTGATGCGCCGCCACAACCTTGACGCGCAAGAGGCTCACCAGCGTATTCCGGACGAGGCCGCCCGTTTGGCAAACCTGCCCTTCGTGCAACTGCGCAGCACCAGCACCGGCCAGACCTTCAGGCTGTTCATCGAACATGGTCCGGCCCAGTCCAACTCGATGGCGGGCAACTTCAACGCCTATGGGTTGAGCCAGGCGGCCACCATCCCCTGGTTCTGACCCTTTTTTGCGGGTCTGGATTCGTTCCTTAAAAATCAACGACTTACGTGCCCCCTGAATTTTTTGGTGGGCACGCTCTTTTCTGCTAAATCCTGTTGGCTGACAGGCACTTGCACGATTTATGATCCAGTTCACTGCCGCATAGGCAGCTCAGAAAAAAATAGCCGACCTGGAGGCCAAGCTCGTCACGTTCACTGCCGCATAGGCAGCTCAGAAAGCTGAAATGATGATCTTGGCGTTAGCCATTTAGTTCACTGCCGCATAGGCAGCTCAGAAAATCAGGAACGAAGCAGAAATACCAGGATTGGTGTTCACTGCCGCATAGGCAGCTCAGAAACACTGCCTCGATGAGCGGAATCCGCGCCACATGTTCACTGCCGCATAGGCAGCTCAGAAATCAAAGCAAGCCCGCCACCGCCCTATTCATTCGTTCACTGCCGCATAGGCAGCTCAGAAAACAAAGCAATGGCCGGGTACAGGCAGGAAAGAGTTCACTGCCGCATAGGCAGCTCAGAAAGGTATGGTGTTTGCACCCGGATGGTGGAAACTGTTCACTGCCGCATAGGCAGCTCAGAAAGTGATGAAAGATTCAGAGGACGAAGGCTACAGGTTCACTGCCGCATAGGCAGCTCAGAAACGGCGATCTGGTCACCATCGAATACCCGCTGGGTTCACTGCCGCATAGGCAGCTCAGAAATTCTTGAATAGGCTGAACTCTGGCACGACACCGTTCACTGCCGCATAGGCAGCTCAGAAAGTTACGCCAGCCCGCATCGCCTCCAGCAATTCGTTCACTGCCGCATAGGCAGCTCAGAAATTGCCGTCAGCGTACTCGCGCGCTTCGCAGGCGTTCACTGCCGCATAGGCAGCTCAGAAACTGGACCGCCGCCAGCCCGAGTAGCAGCGCGCGTTCACTGCCGCATAGGCAGCTCAGAAATGGTGCGTGGTGCCGACGCACTCGGTCGATGTGTTCACTGCCGCATAGGCAGCTCAGAAACATGACAGAACCGTGCGACGTCGCACGCTTTCGTTCACTGCCGCATAGGCAGCTCAGAAATCTCAGCGTACTCTCTCAATCTGCGAGCTACAGTTCACTGCCGCATAGGCAGCTCAGAAACCCTGTTTTTGCCGTCATCTCGGCACCATAATCTTCACTGCCGCATAGGCAGCTCAGAAAAGGCCGGCACTGAGCACGCCCTGCCGGAGGGGTGTTGGTGCCGACGCGACATTGACCCACTGCGCCGATTTTGACTGACCCCCTAGCTACAACCGGCACCAATCCCGCGATTCCTAGGGTGATTTTCGGCACCACTGGTCACATTGGCATCGGCGGCAACAGACCTTGCTATGACCTTGCTTCTCTCCCGCGTGCGAAGCTGTCGTACTTCTCTGCGCAATCGACTCAAGAGCCTCCACTTGCCCAGCAGCCTCGCGCGCGCGGAACGGGCCTTCCCTGATCCCGACGGACCAAGAAGCGTTAGCCAGCAGCCTCGCGCGCGCGGAACGGGCGGCACCAGCGCCAGCCACGCGGTCATGCCGGGCGCGCTGCCTGCTGAATGGCGTTTTGCGCTGGTGGCAGCGCACCCGGCATCACCGGTTGCGCTGTATTGGATTTGCGGCTTAGACTGATCACACGCCACTAAACAGGTTCTGAAATAAGTGACCTCTACGAAACCGATCGCTTCCGCAACCCCGTACCCAATCCAGCAGGAAAAAATCGGGCTACCAAATCCGCTGGCACCGGACTACGTGGGGACGTCTAGCCCATCGCCACCGTACACGAAACTTGAGCACCAGCAGGCGCGCATGTCGAATGGCGGTGGCCACCAATGAGGCGGTTGCATCCCAAATGAGCGAGCCATCGAAAAAGCTGGAATTCCAGTTCCAAAACTGCGACTTGGGCATTTCTACGCGTCGGTTGTGGGAGCACACCGAACTGGGGCAAGCCAATGTCTTCGGCAAAGCCATCAACGGGCGGTCCGAGCTCAATGATGCGACCGATTTCATTGATGTAGTGCGGTTTGATGCCTTCACCATTTCACTGGCAGGTTTCACTGTTGCGCAGTTGAGGGACGGCCAGATTCCGGCGCATCGCATTCCGAAAGACGTGTCTGTCCTGCGTGCCGGTCTGGAAACGAGGGAGGCGGTCGCGTTTGTCGCCATGGTGGCTGCACATATTGAGCAGTGCTCGCTTAGACAGGCTACCCGCAATCAGGATCGTCAATTCTTGCCTCCTGCACAGGCAGGCAACGACTTCGGCGTGCCTTTCATCTACAGCACCTTGAAGCAGCGGCTAATGGGTATGGGGAAGACACGGGCAAAGGGAGATCAGTGGCTTGGCACGATTCAGAATTTTCAGCAAAACGGACTGCGAACTGCGGAGCTTGATTGTTCTCAATTGATGCCGGAGTTGATGGCTCTTGATGATTCTGGCGAGCAGGCGACGGCGACTGTATTGATCGGCTGGTGTGATTTTCAGGATTTGCGCATGTCGGTGATACCGCTCCAGAGTGACGCGCAACGGCAACTGCGTTTTACTTCAGCGCCCACCAGAGCCCTGCTTCGCACAAAGAAGCTGCCCAAAGCGCTGGTCGGACTAGCAAGGGACGTAGTCGGTTTTGACCCGGTGCTGGGTTATCGGATAGAGCAGGTTGAGTTTGAGACTCTCTGGGGGCCAGAGCACCACTGGCAGGCAGTGACGTATCGCGGGTCTGTGATTCGCAATGTTGCGAAGCAGACTCTGTTCCCCACGTCCGAACTTGCCGTGGCGCTGGCTACCGGTCATGCGAAGCAGCACTTTCCGAAACGAATGGCGCTGGGGCGCTGGAGGCGTTTCGCATGGGCCGGAGGCCAAGAGTACACGGAATGGTTGATTACGTTGCCGTTCTACCCGATTAGTTTCTTCTCAGGTCATTTTGGTTTGCGCAATGTGCTGGCGCACATTCGATGCGATGTTCGTGAGGGTGCAGACGGTGAACGGGTGCTTATGCTGCATGAGGTTCAAAGCGATTGGGCTCAGCTCGCGCGCAAGGCCATTAGCGACGGAAGGATGGAGTCAAGTGATTACAGGTGCCCACCGTTTTACAAGGAGTGGCCAGCCTTGGTGATGAAACTGGCCTTGTTGCACGCCGCGAACCGGGGGCTGGATGCGGTGGCATGGACGCGGGGCGCGCACCAGGTGTTCCGTTTCAAGGGCTTGGGTGCAACGGGGTTGAATGAGTTGTATGACCGCACCTTGCCGCGCGAGGTTAACCGGATGCTCAAGCCCTTCGGCGGCGTGTGCGAGACGCTGGGGGTGTTTGTTCCGACCAATTTCGCCATCAAGCAGTCAGAAAACGGTTATGAGGTTTACACGGCGGAGAATGTGCTGCTGGCGACGGCACCCACACTGGAGGATGCAAGACAGTTTGTGCCGGATGAGGCGCATGAGCTGCTGTATGAGGTGCATGGGGTGCGGTTGACCGACCCGATCCGCAAGGCGATTCTGAGCAAGGGGTTTCCGGCGTGGGGCTGATGAGGTGGGCTTGCTGTCAGGCGCCAAGCGGACTGCGGTCGAGGGCCATGGGCAGCACGCAGTCGTTTCAGGATGAAAATGGAAAACTGGCTGCTGGCCCCTAAGGCAAGGCCATACACCGCACAGGAGTTGCAAGATGCCCAAGAGAATGTCAAAGACCTCAATGCAGCGCTCAAACGACACGGCGTACAGCCCGCCGTTCCGCTGTCTGACGCTCCAAGTGGATCAATGGTTAGAGGACGAAGCATCGCGCGAATGTTCGGGTTTGATGTCGCGTTTATCGAGCCCCACAAAGGCTTCGACGGAGTTGCCTTTGGCGGACAACCCTTCGTCAGTCCCAGCACCAAACACCCGGAAATAGGACTGATTGGGCATGAGGCTTTTGGTCACTGATTCAGACCAACAAGGAGCTTCGACCTAACCGGCGACGAAATCGTTAATCGAAGCTGCCATCCAATGCCCATCTCTCGCTTTTCACCCGCCAAAGATCAGCAAATTTTTGTCGTTTGTGATTCTGCCGCAATCACGGCTCGGGACATATCGGAAGTGCTGGCCGCGCTCAAAAGCCTCACCGGTGACCGTTCTTCCGCCATGAGTGCCGAGGGGGCAGTGACGTTGGTATTCCACGGCTATGACGATGACCCCCGCGAGCTTGAGGCCATTCCAGAAGTGCGGGAATGGTTTGCCAAACTGTTTGCGGCATGGCCGTATTGGTCTTACTTCGCTAGCCGTGTAGACCAGACTGTGCCGCTGGTCCTGACGCTGCTGCTACCAGGTGAAAATGTGGTCGGTGAGCCGGGCATGGTTGGATGGTCGTTCGACCCGGAGGAACTCGGACCGTTGCTGCTGGAGATGTTTGGGCACCAGAACGAGCTGATCGAAAGGCTGGATATTGGCGAAGACGTGAACGAGCGTGCCTCTCACGATTTTATTGGAGCAGTGCAGGCGTTCTTTAACTGAATTGCCTGCATCCCGCTGGCCTATGCTGGGCCGGACAAGCCTAGTTGTTGCCGCCGATGCCAAATTGACCAGCGGCGACGAAAATCAGCCCCTGGAATAGCGATATGTGAGGATTGGTGCCGGTTGTAGCTCGGTGGTCAGTCAAAATCGACGCCACTGGTCAAATTCACGTTGGCGGCAACACGAAAGAACCTTTGAATGAACAGTTTCCTTGACAACCGGCGGGCGGGGCCATGCCCGCGGACGACGCCGACAAATCCGCACACCCAGCTCGATCAGAATGCGCCGCTGGACCTCCAGGAGAAGCTCTTCGCGATCGCGCGGTCGCTCCCCGGCGTGGCGGTCGGGCCGAGCGCGGTGTCGGTCCCCGGCGCGCGCGCGTTCCACCTGCCGGGATGCGCCCATTCGACCCACGGGGCGTTCATGATCGAATGCGAGTTCGCCCACCTCCATCCGCCGAGCGACGGCAGCTTGCACATGACGTTGCCGCCCGCGATTCTCGATGCGGTCATCGACAATGGCTGGGCGGAGCTTCACCCGCTCGCCGGAAAATACGGCTTCCCCGCGAACATCATGATGGTCTACGGACCGCGCGACGAGGAGGAGCTCGCGGTCGTCGCCGACCTCGTGCGCGCATCGCACGCGTTCGCAAGCGGAGCATGAGGTAATGAAATTGGGTCTGGAGATCAGATCAAGCCAAGAGACCGGCGCGCATCGGGTCTATAAAATAGCTTGACCTCATCAGGGGCGCGAAATTACCCGCCTCCAACCGACCTCTGAAAGACGCTATGAAAGTCGAAATAAAAGACAACAAACTCTTCATCGAAATTGACCTGCAAGAGCCTACGCCGTCGAGCTCTGGCAAGACGCTGGTGGTTGCATCGACCCACGGTAACACGGTCACGCAGGCGATGATCAACGGCAAGCCCATCACCATCGGATTGAACGCCTACATCAAGAACTCTTGAGCAGTTGGTCATCCACATGGCCCTGAATACGACCGTCAGCGACCGAGAATGTTACCGCCGCCGCCCATCTGACCAGTGGTTCCGAAAATCACCCCCAGGACTCGCGATATGCGAGGATCGGTGCCGGTTGTAGCTCGGTGGTCCCTGGTCAGTCAAAACCGGCACCGCAGGTCAAATTCACGTCGGCGGCAACAGGCGTGGCACTGGGAGGTTTTTTGATGTCAGACACAAACGACTTTGACGTGCCCAGGTTTTCACGGTCAGGCGTCTCCGCATCGATTGGAAAATGCACTGAGCCGCTGAAGACTCACATACCCGAGATCACCAACGACGAATTTCGCCGGCTTGCAGCCAACCTGGGATGCACGCCGTCCGAGCTGTTGCGCGATCTGGTGTGCCTCGCCGTGCATGGGCAGACCTTTGGCGAGATGTCGGCGGCGGAACGAAAGCAGACATTGATGGGCGCAGGTCCAGAACTGGGCCAACTCTTGGTCAGACTTCGGGCCTTGGTCAGCCCTGTGTTGCGGGGGAATGGTGCAGCTGGAGCTCGGTAGCGTTTGCTCAGGGGGACGGCGGCCAGGCGGTTACCTTCCCAGCGTGCCACCAGGCGGGTGATCTGGGGGGGGGGGCCGCAAGCCGCTGGTGTGGCGCAGGTAGGCGAGCACTACGCCGCGCTCTCGTTTGCTGCGCTTGAGGGTAGTCAAAACGCCTCAGTACGCGGCTGATGTGCTCGTAGCGCTGGGTGTCTGCCTCGCCTGCGGCGCTCCAAAAGTGACGGGCGTCAATTGGTCCGCAGCTTGTTTTTATACACTACATATGATTTAATATGATGTATGAATACAGTCTCGCCAGGTACCGCCAATGCCTTTTCGCTGGCTGACCTCTGCATTCTCGCTGATTTGCCCATACGGACGGCCCGCTACTACATCCAACTCGGCCTGGTGGACAAGCCAGAAGGTGAGACCCGAGCGGCGAAATACGGTTCGAAGCACCTTGAGCAACTGCTGCTGATCAAGAAGTGGTCCACCTCAGGCGTCTCCCTGGCTCGGATTCGAGAACTGCTGCAAGGCGAGCAGCCTCTCATAGCTCCACGCCAACCCGCCCCTGGAACGGTGGAGGTACGCAGCCACCTGACCATCGCCAACGGTATCGAATTGGTCATTGAGCCAGGAAGGGCCGGATTGAGTCCTGAACAGGTACGCCGCCTCGTGCGCGGCGTGATCAATGTGTTCAAGGAAGTCAGCGATGAGATGCCTCGCGATCCGGCCACTGATCCGAACCGAATCGACGAGAAATAGGCCTACCCTTTCAGGAGAGACCCAATGACTGCACAACGACAGGCCCAATTGCTGAACCGCACTGGTGATGCCCTGCCCCTAAAGCGGATCAGCGTGACCGGCGTACTCAGGGGACTGCTGTTCCAGGCAAGCGTGGTCCAAACGTTTGTAAATCCGTTCGACCGAAACGCCGAACTTGTCTACACCTTTCCTGTTCCATGGGGGGCCGTCTTGATGGGAGTGGACGTCAAGCTCGCCGGCAAGGAGCTGCACGGGACAGTTATCGACAAGAAAAAGGCCGAAAAACAATACGAGGATGCTTTGGCCGACGGCAACACAGCCATCATGCTTGAGCGCAACGCGGATGAGAGTTTCACGCTCAACCTGGGCAATCTTGCGGCCAAGGAAGAGTGCGTCATCACCCTTCGATATGCCCAGATCGTCAAGTTCCAACAACAGTCTTTGAGACTCACGATCCCGACCGTCATTGCCCCACGGTATGGGGACGCTGTTCGTGACGGGGGGTTGAGCCCTCATCAAACCGTCAGCTACGACCTTCTGGCTGAGTACCCATTCGACTTTGAGTTGTACTTGCACGGTCAACTTGCGAGTGCCCGTATTGGCAGCCCCAGCCACCCGATCAAGGTCAAGAACCTTGTCGGGGGTGCTGAAGCGATTTCCAAGGTGTCCCTGGGGCGTTCGGCCTGGCTCGACCGTGACTTTGTGCTGATCCTGGATGAATTGACGCATGACTCCCTTTTCATCCTTGGCGATGACATGGTTCGCAAAGATGCTGTGGTGGTCCTCGCAAGCTTCTGTCCCCGCCTTCCCGGGCACATTCCGCAAACCGTGGCACTTCGAATACTGGTTGACTGCTCAGGGTCGATGGCTGGCTCCAGTATCCAGGCGGCGCAGATGGCGCTTGCAAGCATCGTGAGCAGCTTCAAGTCAGGGGACACCTTTTTACTTTCGCGTTTTGGCAGCAGCGTTGAGCATCGATCGCGCACGCTCTGGAAAACCACGACCGCGACTCAAGCATCGGCACAGCGATGGATCGAAGGTCTGGCGGCCGACATGGGTGGAACCGAGATGGAGCAGGCCCTGCAGGCCACGCTTGCACTGGCTCCCGACGTTCCAGGCGATCTGCTGCTGCTGACCGATGGCGAAGTCGAGGCCATCAATACAGTGATCGCCACGGCCGTTCAAAGTGGCGTGCGCATGTTCATCGTTGGCATCGGAAGTTCGCCTGCCCAGAATCACCTTCAGCGTCTTGCCGAGGCAACCGGTGGCGCGTGTGAGTTTGTAGCCCCGGGCGAGGATGTCCATGCCGCAACCATCCGAATGTTTACGCGGCTTCGCGGGCCACACATGAAAGCGCCTACCGTTGTCTGGCCGGAAGGAATTAAGCCGATCTGGACTTCCACCGCACCCTTGCAGATCTTCGATGGAGACTGCGTCAATGTGATGGCACTTTTGGAGACCGCACCCGAAGGAGATGTCACATTGCTGGCACAAGCGCCTGATACGACTCAACCTGTTGCCATCGCTAGCGCCGCAATTAGCGGCCAGAGAATCCATGCGCATGAGCTGTCAAGGCTGGTGGGCTACCAGCGTGTGCAATCCACGACGGTCGATCAATCCGAAGCCGCAAATCTCAAGGAGTGCGTCGATTACCAACTGATCACGGATCAAACCAACTTCGTGCTCGTGTATGAACGCGCAGACGCCCAAGCGATGGTGGAAATGCCGGAACTGGTGAAGGTGCCACAAATGATGCCAGCGTCTTCGGCTATGTATTCTGCGGCGCGAGAATATTCTGGTTCGCCTATGAGCGCCCCACGCGTCTGGCTCTCCATCCGGTCCTCGGCGGCAGCACGTATCGATGCACGGTCACCAATCCAACTGAAGGCGCCCGAGGCTGATACGCCGCAAGGGCTGTCGCTCTGGCTGGCCGTCACAAAGCGAAAGGATTGGCCGAAGTCATATGTCGAACTCCGGCGTATCGGTGTGCCTTCGTTGACAGTGGATTGGCTGGAACTGGAGATAGCCGCTCAGGATGGCATGCTGATCCGCGAGGAAGTAGTGGTACGGGCGTTCATCGAAGCGGTTGGGCGATGCTTTAGCGCGAAGCTGCAATCTGATAGAGGTCTGCGGGCCTATCTCTCAAAATGGAGTGCCCTTGCTGCGGCGGCTTGCATCCCGTCTTCGCGTGTGCTAAGTACAACGCTGCTGGATGCAACGCTGCGGGAGCTCAATGATCGCTTGGAACGAGCACTAAGGAAATGCACCGTATCGGCTTGGCAATTGACTACTGACGCGTAGATCTACAAGGGGGGATCCTGACCCACACATTCGATTGGACATCCGGCCATGCTAATGCGGTTGGTCCCTGGTCAGTCAAAATCGGCGCCGCTGATCAAATTCACGTCGGCGGCAACAACAATGCCCTTCTAAGGAAAGGGAACTCATGCGTAAAGATAAGCACCTCAGTGGGGACGATCTCAAACGAGTTCTCGATCAAGATCCTAATCGTTGGCTATTTGAGTGGACCTACAGAATTTACGACGTTTCAGTTCTTTTGGATGACCCTCGCGAGTCCATTCGGTATCTCCATGAGGAATACGTGTCGCATAGCCCAAAGGGCTCCTTCGCCGCACTTGGATTAAGCAATTTGATCAACCTCGCTGCGGCTTACTCAAACGGCCATATCACGCTGGACGGGTGGATTGACTCAGTTAGATCCTGCACGAATAATTTTTTAACAGGAGATTACGAGCGTCTAAAACGGGAGATTCTCAAAGGCGATGACGAATACCGACATGCAGTCGACAATAGAATTAGGTACTGGGAAAAAAAACACTCTGACAGTCGAGAGCAAGGCTCATCTACTCAAGTTACCGAAAAACGGAGCGCATCGACACCGAATGCTGCAGGTATCACGATTGTCGCGGATCGTCACCTGACAGACGCGCTGGTAGCAGCCCGGCCGCCACGCCAGCAATTGCGGCTACCCCCACCGAAGACCAGGCCGGAAGACGCGCTGGTAGCAGCCCGGCCACCACGCCGGCAATTCCGGCCAACCCCACCGAAGACCAGGCTGGAGCCTCGCCGTGCCTTGCCCCGATCAATGCAGACACCGCCAAACCAACCCCCGCCACGAGCAAAGGATGCTCCGGCCAAGAAAGCGTTCCAGTTAGCTTTCGAGCGCGCAAAGGCTGCCGCCGACGTCGGCGGCAACAGCCAGCAAAACAAGCGCGGCTCCTAGCCGTTCAATTATCCGTTTCATTCCCTGTCACCTGCATTTTTCTTTGAGCATAGAACACCCTTTAGCCTGCAGAATTACGGGGATGATGGCCCGCAGCGATGTAGTTGGTTCGCCAAACAATTGGGGAGGAACTAGCTCTAGTTACGACTGTGCTCTGGGGTGTTATTGGCCCACTCCAGCGGATTGTGGTCATCGGGACCTTTCGTCCAATCAAGGTCCACAAAACTGATGCCTCCGAAAATAACGCACCTAGTGTTGATTTCCCTGTGAATTCCGACATCCGTCATCGCATTGAATTCTTGAACGATTTGTAGAGGTTGATTACCTTCGCGTTCGTCTAAAAACGTGAAGCTGTGCATGTCGCGGTGCAGGTTGCAAAAGTGCACCATCGCCTCAACTTGACAGGTCGTCAGATCACGGTGATACCCGGTCCCGGTGTACTTGCTGCGCGAGCAGTAGGTCAGAGCAATCCGCCGCGCGCCAAAAGTCGTGTAAGCGTGTGCGATGGCTTCGTATGTCACGTTGTAGACAAAGTCTCTGTGTGGCCGCGGCGTACCGTAGTCCCAGCCTGCATATTGTCGATAGCACTCAGAACCATCATAGGGACAAAGGATGATGCCCTTTAAGTGACCGTCCGATCTCGACGATGGAATTGCAACAAGCGTCACCTCAGTTTTTCGCGCGCGATTCCAATCCGCAAGACTAGCAATATTTCGCTCCAACTTGTCGGAAAAGCCGTCAAGAACCCATCGGACAAGATCCCTTTCCTCTAACCCCAAGTCCCTCGACACAAAACTTCGCATCATCCCCAACTGCGAAAAACCATCTTCTGTCTCAACGATGATTGCGTCAATGAAGCCAATTTCAGCAAGATCTTTGACGCTTCGAGGCCCACAGACGCCGTGTGATCCAGTGACGTGGTTGATGACGATGTTCTCCCCAGTGCGGGAACGAAGCACACCAACGTCATTGGCGTCCAGCAGGAATTGATTGCTGCTCATGGGTTGCAAGAAGGTTACATGAGAAATGGACAGGCAAATTTGAACAGCGCGATAAGTGGAAACGCCGGGCAAGCTGCCGGGCCGATGGTGGCTTGAGTGGGAGCGGAAGGAATGCGGGAAGTAGCGCGGATACCAGCGCGGATACCAGCGCTGTGGCCACCACCGCGAACATGTAGGAATTTGGCCGGTTTGGAAATGCTGAAAATTTGATGCTGCGGATGGTTCGTTTTCGACGAGAAGAGCATCAACCCAGACACTTTGACAAGGCCCATTTGACTCGGGCCGAGTGCCGTTGAGGGGTCCCAATCAGGCAGGAATAAGACGCGTTAAAAACAATGTTTGGAAGAAAACGGAGAAGAAAATGGCAGCATTCCCAAACCGGCTGAAATCCAGCACTTTCGGCCCGGCGGTCACAAGCGCGGACGAAGCACAGGTAACAAGCCGATCCACCCGACAATAATTGACAGGAAAGCGCAAAGCCAATCTCAGCGCGACCACTCCGCCTCGGAATAGGGGATACCTGCGATCCGGGCCTCAACCAACGCCGCAACAAGCGGAAGCGTTTCTGCGCTGAAATGCCAGATGTCCGCCTCTGAAAACGCGCCCTCATCTGTCGCAAGCAGGTTGATGATTCTGCGTAGCGCCCGCCCTTCACCAGTCTCGCCGTGCGCAAGGATGAAGCGGCGAGCATCGGCAAGCGAATCGCGCGATGGACTGACCGTGGGGGCGCGGCGGCTGAGCGCCAGAAGAAAGGCGGCGGCTTTCACTTCAATTCGAGTTTCGCACTACCGCGTTCGCCGGGGGTAGCGCTGCTGCATCGTGCCACAGTATCCGCCCGCTCAAGCTGAGCATCAGGAACCGCCGCCAGCTTCTGCCAGCGCGAGGATTGAATCTTCGCAATGCCGAGCTCGGCAAGGGTGGGAGGCAACGGGGTAACGTCGCGTAACTCCGTTTGCTTGCCATCGCGCGCGCCATGCTGCTTCTGCATATCCCGCAGCAACTCCCCACACCTACGCTCGGCGCGTATCTTGATCACCAGCACGCGGCGTGATTTCGGCTCAACCCTTCCATTCATATCAGACGGTCCGGCGCCCGGGGCCGAGGGGTCGGGCTGCGCCTGTCGCCTCCCGGGACCGCTCAATCGTGGCCTGATCGTCAGGGTTGACCCGCAGACGACCCCGCCGATAGGCCCTTGAGACCGGAGCTGCCGGCGCTCAACTGGCCGCTGTCGACCCCAAAGCGCCCGCACCGGCCGCGTCAGGTGCCGTGCGCGGCCCGGCAATCGGCCCCGGCAATCGGCCAAGAAAAGGGCGTTTGAAATTCCTATCCGCGGCTTACGCCAGGCATGCAAATCACTGGCACTTGTCCGCCCACGTCAACGTCCCGCAACACGCCCGCCCCCCGCACACTTCAGCCAGATCGCAGGACCGGTTCTGTGGCTCGGGTCGAATGGCCCCAACACCACCAGCGACGGCACGTATGCCAACAACTGAGGTAGCACGGCCTGCCAGTGGCCATCCTTGTCGGGCCACAACACTGCGGCAGCAGCGGCCGAGGTCTGCGAGTTGCTGCTGGCGGCCAAACGCAGAGACTGGGCGATGCGTTCCGCGAGCTTCATCCCGATGCGGACGGTTTGACACCGCCCCCGTGCGCGGGGCGGAACGCTGTTGCACAGGTACATAGCGGATCGTTTGACGCGCATTTACAGTACGCACACGGCTCGTAGTAGAGCCTCTCATCGACTTGAGTCTGCGGCGGACCGTTGCGAGTGTCGAAGTACAAAGGCGCAAAGCGATACAGCACCTCGCCGGGCACGAGCTTGTTGTCCTCGTAGGACGCAATGTTCGACCGCATGACAAGACTGCCCTTCGCAGGCTTCGGACCGTCGCCGGCCTCTCCCTCAAGACGCTCGGCCCCCAGCCAACCGCGCCGCCCGGTTGGCAACGTCAGGGCGAACTCCAGGTCGTGGACCTCAGCCTCCGCCGCTCCCCGTTGATTCAATGACCGCGCTTGGGCCTTGAGGATCAGGTTCTCATCCACCGTCACGTCGAGCTGCAATCGTTCCCGAAAAGGCGCCGCCTTGCTGTCGACCGGCACAACCAGGTTTGCAAGTGGTCGACGCATGTCGTCTGGCAGCACCTTGGGTCCCGGTCGATGGGGCGCCATCAGCTCAAACTTGGCGAAACCATCCGTGGGATCGACGCAGTACAGACTGAATTTGTCGCCACGGACCTCGCCTTCCTGCGGCATCTCCAGTCCGGCCGACAACAGGGGCATGAACGAGTTTCGGGCCAGGACAAGTTCGACGTTCTTCGCGAGGTGAAGCTTGGCCTTATCGTGCGCGACCCACGCAGCGCCCTCCGAAATGAGCGACGCGCTGCGCTCGGACACATGTACACGATTGGGGCCGAACAGTTCGTGCAATCGAGTCTTTATGACCGGCATGTTGGCCATGCCGCCGGTTGCCAGGCACATTGCCACCGAAGCTGACGAGTACCCTTCGCGGTCGAGCAACCGCTCGATTCGTGCGAGCCCCTTGTTCACCAACTTGGCGACGATGGCGTCGAGCTCCTCGCGCGACAAGGAGAAGTCCAAGTCCGGATCGTCGAGCCCACGGAAGAAGCTGGGCACGTAGATGTTGACCCGGCTGCGTTGGCTCAGGGCGATCTTCGCGACCTCACATGCATGCAGCAACCTTGAACGGGCGTCCGCTTGAACCTCCACATCTTCAGCCAAGGCGCGCTGCGCTCGAACCCGTCGCTCAACTTCGTTCTTCAGGTCGTCGTCAAACCAATCGCCCCCGACCTCGTCGGTCCCGTCATTGCCCACTTGGATCAGCAGCCCGTCGACCAGCCGGCAGAGCGTCAGGTCCAACGTTCCGCCGCCCCAATCACAGACCAGCACCATTTGCCGGTCGTATCGCCGCAGAGTGGCCTCGAAGTCATCGCTGGCGTGCAGGTAGCCGTAAAGCGCGGCGAGTGGCTCGTGCACGAACTGAACAACGCTCATGCCGGCCATTCGGAAGGCATCACGAAGCAGCGCGCGCCGACGACCCTCCATCATCACGGGGATGGTGACCACAGCGCGATCGGCATCGAGATTTGGAACGGTCTTGCTTTCCAGTGCCCGACGGCGCACAAACTCCACCACATCGCGGACGATGTCGACGGGACTGCGCTCGACGCCGCCCACAAATACGCTCTCGCGTCCGAGGTGCGTCTTGGGTGACCTGACGACGTTTCCCTGAACACCTAGCCCTGCTTGCCCAAGCCGCTCGCGGGCTTCGCGGCCGACGATCGTCTGTGAACCTTCATAGCAAACAACCGAGGGCAACGGCAAGCCTTGGTCGTCATAAAAGCTGATGACGCGACCGCCATCAACGACGGAAATGAGGCTGTTTGTCGTGCCGAAGTCAAAACCGACTACTGCCATATCAATCGTTCTCCTGTAGGTTCTTGACTTCTTTGCGAAGCGCATCTGCCACGCGTTCGGCCAAATCCATCATTACATGCACCTTCGGCTCAGGGCGTCGTAGCGCCACCAGTCCGAGTTCGAGCAAATCCACGTCCGCCTTCAACCGTCGCAGCACTCGGGTGCGGAGCAACTCGATGTCGTCACGCAGGTGGACAGCCGCGGTTTCGGCATTCGCTTTCAGCGCCTCTACCAGCGCCGCATGCGCTGCTTCGTTCGACACCATCGCGGCAGCTTGGGCCTCAGCCGCTTCCGTTGTTACAGCAAGCTCCCGCTCCAAACTTTGAAGCCGGTCTCTCAGCGCGGCAGCATCTCGGGACGCCATCGCGGCCCGCGCGAGCCCTTCTCCAGCCTGGCGGCGGTACTCTTCGCAGACGAGACCGACGCCGGCCAGTTCATCGATCTCGGTCAACGCGCGCAAACGAGCCGTCTCATGCTCAAGCTCGATGGCCCGCGGACGCCACATGGCCACGAACAGCGCGTCGGACAAAGCAGGAATCGACAGGCCCTTCACACCCGCCAACCAGACAGTCATGCAGTTGACGGCGTTCAGACGAAGTTGCTCGATCTCGGGCGGCTTCATCGATTCAGCGGCCTCGCCGGACAGAAGTTGCTTGTCCGAAGTCGCGAGCAGCTTGAGGACCTCCGCAGGGGTCGGTGCGTCATCCAAGTTCCTCACCGCCGCCTCGACACCAGGCTGCGCAAAGAACGGATGCGCGAGCAACACATCCCGCACGAACGTTCTCAAGGCTCCCTGAAGGGCTGGAAATCCTTGCACGGTCCGGGCAGCCAACAACAACTGCCGTGGCACCGTCAGCACGGTGTCTTCCTTCACGAGCTGGGCCACGCGCTCCATCTCATCGAACGCCAGTTTCGGATCCTGCGCAATCCTCCGCTCGACCTTTGGCTTCAACGCGACCTTGCGTCCCTTCATGGCGTAGGCATGAGCAATAAACTGCCCGAAGGTCTCGATTTCAACCTTTAGCTTTGCATTGCTGCGCGTCGCGTTCGCATCGGCTGCGCCGCTTGAATCCGTGACCGGCGCCGCCGCGGGCGTCGAGTGCGCAGCCGTTGGCTCACCATCAGCCGCCGGGACCTGACCATTCGGCTCCAGACTGTCGGCAGGCGGCAAACTCGCCTGTTGGTTCTTGCGCCGACCCTGTTGCGGACGCGGATCGGAGTACCGCACCTCGACAGTCTTGGCGTCAGTGATGGGGATACGTCTGGGTTCTTTCATGGTGAATCTCTCTCATCGGCCAGACCGGCGATCACTCGCTCGGCCCAAGCGGCTGTCTTGGGGCTGCCGATCAAGGCTCGGGCAGCCTTCTTCGCCGTGTCCTTGTCACCCGCAGCCGTACTGGCCTCGGCGAGCAACATGCGCAGCTTCACGCGGTCGAACTCTGGAATGTCACGCTTCGCCAGCGCCGAGATCTCTGCCGCCTTGGCGCCAAGGTCTGCGAGCGGCGAAGTGGCCCAACGAAGAATGCGCAAGGTTTCGTGATCGGTGAGAAGGTCCTCGGTGGCGTTGCGTCTGGCGGCGTTGAGCGGTGACACCGCGTCCCAATCCGCGCCATCCAGGAGCGCCGCGAAACGCGCCGCAGCGAAACGCAACCGCCCGGCAGGTGCTGCTGCCACCACATCGGCAAAGTGATTGAAGTGGAAAGCCACCAACGCGCGGATGATTCGGGCGATGGGGCGGTCGTAGTCGAGCAGCTCGTTAGCAGCGCGGTTGAAGCGTTTCCGGTACTCCTCGTAGGGCAGCGCCGAGTCGGGCGAACGTTCTTTGGCGAGAACCCCGTACAGGTAGTGGCAGATGCCGTCGTAGTACCCATCCGCCGTCGTGAAGGGCCTGCAGTCCTCGATGAAACCCTCTACCGAGGCAATCGTCAACTGGCTCTTCTTTGCCAGCTTCAAGAAGGCAGCTTCAACGCTTTCCAGGTCTCCCACAGCCGCGATGCGGAACGCCACCTCGAAGACCGCATGCGCACCGTCGTTTGCCAGCTCGATCCTGACTTTGTCGTTCTTGACCTTGGCCAGCATCTTTGGGACGTCTGCCACGCGCACTGACTTGCCATTGACGCTGGCTGTTGTGCTCAGGTCGATCACGAAGTCGGCAGCGGTGACATCGCGCGTCACACGAAAGATGGTGGTGCCAAGCTCGATGCCGCGCACAAAGAAGACCGGCCGCGAATAAGGATGCGCCTCGAACCGATGCGCCCGCAGGGCCTCCATCTCGTCGAACTGGTCATCGCAATGCTGGCAACGGTAAACCGTCTTCGTCGGCCGATAGTCCTCCTCCAGGCCAGTCGGCTGATGGAACTCCATGTATCCCGTTGTCCAGGGCATTGTCCCGTCCGTTGTTGAGCCATGCCGTGTGGCGGTTCCTCTATTGTGATGTTACGCGGCCTTCAGTTCTGCGGATTTTGTCTGTGCGACACGCGCATCCAAGGCAGCCATCAGGGTCTTCATGTCGTGATACCCGCGCAGCTTCCTGAAGCGCCCGCTGGCGTCGCTCAAGGCACTTGCCACCCAGCGCAGCGTCATCTGACCATCCTGCCAGCGTTTGACGTTGCGCGTGTAGTGCGCGACCGAACCGTTCAGGTTCTCGATCGGGTTGGTGGTGCGCGGCATGAGGTCGAGGTCGTTGCAGGCCCGCAAGCGGTGGCGACCGTCCAGCACCTTGCCATCATGCAGCGCGCAGCGCCTGACTGGTGCCAAGGGGCCGCAGCCATGACGGGGCGACCAGGTGACGGCGCGTATAGGGCGCGGATGCGACCGGGGAGCGCCGGCGGCTGAGGCGCCCAACCCTAGCGTAGGGCACTTTGCATATTGTGAGTTTTGTGAACCCGAAGGGCGCGCAGCGGTGGGCGGCACCAAGCGTAGCTTTAGCGGAGCGACTGCGCCCACTTTGCAAAACAGCACAATATGTAAACGCGAAGCGCCGCGAAGCGGGTGCCCGTAGCGGGCGCGTGTGACATGACTCGCCGCCCTCCGGCGGCGCTAACCTGAACACTCCGAGGACTTGGCAAGGGCCGTACCCGGCCGTTGCCACTGACTGGAACTACAACGCAACGAGATGGGCAAAGCGGTGATGCCAGACGGGATGACCCGGGAGGGATGCCCCGCAGGGGCAGCGTGGCAGGGGCAGAGCGGCTGGCATGACCGCGATGCAGGACAACGCTACGCGACAGCCTCGTTGGACTTGGCCAGGGCGGTACTCCGCCGTGGCCGCTGACTGAGACTACAAAATGTCGAGTTGGGTAGAGCGGTGATGCTGGGCGCGCGTAGCCCCCCGGCCCGAAACGCCGCGCAAACAGGAAGCGCGCACGGCATGGCCGCGTAGCTGGTTACGGCTGGGGCGCTGGCGCGCCGAAGGCTCGTCGGACTCTGCCGCCTTCGCGGCAGCTGACACACACTTGCGAAGCACTGACTTGAGCCTCTCTCAGGTTTTCGTACACAGTACGCGCGCACGCCCGCGAGGCACTCAATGACACGGTAAATCACTACGCATCAAAAACACAACACGCCGGGACACTTTGAAATTTGACGGTACTTTTGACGGTACTTTTCAATGTCTCTTGTTAAAAACTTAGTATTCATGCGGGTTGCAGGTTACTTTTCGATCCCCGCCAGCGCCAAGCGATCAAAAAAGAGCCAGGGCCGACGTGGCGAAGCAGACCTTTGAAGCGGTGCGGAGGGCATGGCTGCGCAAGACGGCATGATCTACCATACTTGCACAATCTATTGAACAAGTATCAGGCTCTCCCATGCGAATCGTTACCTACTCTGAAGCCCGCAATTCCCTCAAGTCCGTGCTCGACACGGTGAATGATGATGCCGATGTGACGGTGATTACCTGCCGTTTCCACTACGACGGTTGAACGCATTGCG
>JBCKPE010000016.1:0-27105 GCA_038901875.1 Burkholderiaceae bacterium | reverse complement strand
CAGTCCTGCGGTTCGTTGACTCGTGCAGTCTGATCGTTTCGAGGCTCCGCACCCGTCCGCCTGTGACCCCTGTTCCCATGACCAAATGGACTGTTGTAAGATTTCGGCGCGGTCAGCGTGACCTTCTGTCCTGCTCGCCGGCCTCATGAAAACTCTTTCTCGATGTGCTCTGTCTCTGATCTTGCTGCTCGCCATCAACGCCACGTTCTTGAGCGTCGCAAACGCCCAGTCGCAGGCCTCCGCCATCAGCGCGCTGTCGGCGTTGCCCGTCGCCTCGGTCGTGACCGGGTCGGCCGAGACGGCCCAGACCCTTTCCGCCATTCCTGCCGTACTGTCGGTGGCGGGCGCGGTATTGGTCGTGAAATCCGTCCAGAGCGCGGCACGGGGCACGGTCTACCTGCTGGAGCGGGCCTCGGACGGCGTGCAGGCCAGCTTGGTCGTCGCAGGCAAGGGTATCGAGGCCGTATCCATCGGCGTTGGCACGGCGGTGACGGTCAGCGTGATCGGTGCTGGCGTGGTCCTTTCGGCTGCCGGTCAGGTCATCGCGTTTCTGCCCAACGAGGTCGGCCGCGCCCTGCTGCACAACGAACGCGTCACCAAATAGCATGACTGCAGAATCTTTCAAAGAACGCCCATGCGGACCGTGCGGACCGTGCGGGGCAACCGAGTTGGCGCGGCCGGAGAAGATCACGCTGCTCGCTGCGGTCCTCGCCCTTTTCATCTCGTTGGTCAGCTTGCCGGCGCAGGCAGGACGTTCTTGCGAAGCGGAGCAGGCGCCCAAGATGGAATCGGTGGAGCGCGGCCTCAATCTTGCCGAGAAGACCATGCGCGCGCTGGATGCGAGCGGAGAGAAGGTCGTCCTGCTGGCACGGGCCGGGCAGGATCTCAGCAAGTACGACCTGGTTTATTCGCACTTCGGTTTTGCCTACAAGCAGAGCAACGCCAGCGGCGGCCATAACTGGCGCGTCCTGCACAAGCTCAATCATTGCGGATCGGCTGACTCTGCAATTTATCGTCAAGGTCTCGGCGAATTCTTTCTGGACAATCCCTGGCGCTACGAAGCCGCCTGGGTCGCTCCGAGTGCCGAGGTGCAGGGTCGCCTGCTCACCCTGTTTCAGGACGAGGCCAGGGCCGTCAGCCTGCATCAACCGGCCTACAGCATCGTCAGTTATGTCTGGGGTCAAAAGTACCAGCAATCGAATCAATGGGCGATCGAAACGCTTGCCGCCGCCATGGAGCCGGGTATCCGATCACGCCAGCAGGCCCAGGCCTGGTTGCAGTTCAAAGGCTACGAGCCAAGCACCTTGAAAATCGGCGCGCTGACCCGGCTCGGAGGACGAATGACCGCCGCCAATGTCGCCTTCGACGATCACCCGAACGAAAAACGCTTCTCGGACCGGATCGAAACAGTGACCGTGGACTCCGTGTTCGCATGGATGCTGCGATCACAGCTGGGCAAGGCCCCGGTTCGACTCAGGCTTTAGCCAGACGTCCCTGCACCAGCCGCAGTTGCCGCTGGCAGCGAGCGGCCAGCGCCTCGTCATGCGTGACCACAACGAACGCCGTGCCCTGTTCCTGCGCCAGACGCAGCATCAGGTCCAACACGCCATGGGCGGTTGAACGATCCAGGTTTCCGGTCGGCTCATCGGCCAGCACGCAGGCCGGTCGCGTCACCAGGGCGCGGGCGATGGCGACGCGCTGGCGCTCACCCCCGGAGAGTTCGGACGGCCGGTGCATGAGGCGCTCGGCAAGCCCAACCGCGTCCAGCGTTTCCGCGGCCCGTCTTGCGCTTTCCTGACGCGGCATGCGCCGAATCCACAGCGGCATCGCCACGTTGTCCTGGGCATCGAACTCAGGCAGCAAATGATGAAACTGGTAGACAAAGCCCAGATGGCGATTGCGCAGAACCCCCTGTTCGGCCGGCGACGCCTTGGATAAATCCTGGCCCAGGGCGCGCACCACACCGCTGCTGGGCTGGTCCAGTCCGCCGAGCAAGTGCATCAGGGTGCTCTTGCCTGATCCCGACACTCCGACAATGGCGACCGTCTCGCCGCGAAACACCTCGAGGTCCACGCCGCGCAGCACCTCGACGTCGAGCCGGCCTTCGGTGAACCTCTTGCACAACCCCTGCGCGCTCAGGACAGCCTTGCCCTCACCCCTGCCCTCTCCCGCAGGGAGAGGGAGTTCAGCCGACGAAGTCATGCCCACATCATTCATAGCGCAGCGCCTCGGCAGGATGAACCCGGCTGGCGCGCCAGCTCGGATAGAGGGTCGCGGCAAACGCCAACAGCAGCGAAATGATGGTGATCGGCAGGATATCGGCCTGCTGCGGGTCGCTCGGCATGCGGCTGATGAGATAGATCTCCTTGGGCAGGAAGCTCGCGCCCAGCAGGCGCTCCAGCGCCGGAACCAGCACGTCGATGTTGTAGGCCACGCCCAGGCCGAGGGCAAGGCCGGCCAGCGTGCCGACCACGCCAATGAACGCACCCTGAATGACAAAAATTCCCATGATGCTGCGTGGACTGGCGCCGAGGGTGCGCAGGATCGCGATGTCGGCGCGCTTGTCCGTCACCGTCATGACCAGGGTGCTGACCAGGTTGAAGGCGGCCACCGCGATGATCAAGGTCAGGATGATGAACATCATGCGTTTTTCCAGTTGCACGGCGGCGAACCAGTTGCGGTTCTGCCGCGTCCAGTCGCGCACGCGCAATTCGCCGCTCAGGGTCTGGCTCAGGCGCTGCGCCACCTCGCGCGCCTGATGCAGGTTCTTCAGCTTCAAGCGGATTCCGGTCGGACCTTCGAGCCGGAACAGGCGCGCCGCGTCGTCCTGATGCATCAGCAGCAGAGCCGAGTCGTATTCAAAGTGACCTGAGTCGAAGCTGCCGACCACCGTGAGCTGTTTCAGGCGCGGCAGCACGCCGGCCGGCGTCACCTGGCCGCCGGGAACAATCAGCGTCACCTTGTCGCCGTCGCGGGCGCCGAGGCTGCGCGCCAGCTCTCCGCCCAGAATCACGCCGAATTCGCCTGGCAGCAGGCGCGCCAGGCTGGTCGTGCGCAGCGGTCGGACCAGCTCGGTCACCTCAGGCTCAAGCACCGGGTCGATGCCACGGACGATGGCGCCCTTCATGTCCTCGCCGCGCGCCACCAGGGCCTGCGCGGCAATGAATGGGGCGGCACCCACCACCTCAGGCAAGCGGCGCGCTTCGGCCATGGTCTTTTGCGGATCCGCCAGGGCGGCGCCGCCCGGCGCGAAGATTTCCACGTGCGACAGCACGCCAAGCATGCGGTCCCGGACCTCTTTCTGAAACCCGTTCATCACGCTCAGGACGATGATCAGCGCCGCAACGCCAAGCGCAATGCCCAGCATCGATACGCCTGAGATGAAGGAGATGAAGCCGTTGCGGCGCGTGGTCCGGCCGGCACGGGTGTAGCGCCAGCCCAGCGCCAGCTCATAGGGAACAGACATGAATGCTAATTGTGGCATTCCTAATCCCGGACAATCCCGCCATGCATGCGCTGATACCCTTCGCGGCAACGCTCGACGCAACCTGCCGCCAGTGTCAGAGCGAATTGAAGCTGCCACAGTTGGAGCGCCTGCTGTCGGCCCTGACGCCGGGACTCACTGATCAGGGCGACGAGTTCAGCCTGACGCCGCCGCATGAACGGTTGCAGGCACAGTGCGCCGGCCTGACCCTGCACGACGGCCTGGTGCCGTTCGCATCGGGAGCCGCTCGCGCACTGCGGGCGCAGGGCTTGTTGCTCGCGGGGACTGTTGCAGCGCGGGAGGCCTGGGCCTTCGTCACGCCCTGCCACTGGCAGTTGGGCCAGGACCATGTGTCGATGAGCGACCCGGAGGCGCTGGAGCTTTCAGAATCACATTGCCTGGAATTGCTGCGGACCATGCAGCCGTACTTTGCCGAAGACGGCATCGAGTTGTTTCACCTGCGCCGCGGCACCTGGCTGGCCCGCTCCGGGCTTTTCTCCGACCTTCCCTGCGCCTCGCTGGATCGCGTGGTCGGTCGCGATGTGGGCGACTGGCTGCCGCGTTCGGCCGGCGCGAGCCTGATCCGGCGCTTGCAAAGCGAAATGCAGATGCTGCTGTACACGAGCCCGGTCAATGCCGAGCGCGAGCGCCTTGGCCTGCTACCCGTCAATTCTTTCTGGGTCAGCGGTTGCGGTCCCGCACCGGCAAGCGGCGTCGAGCCGAGCGAACAAGCGGTGATTAACACCTCACTGCGCCGCGCCGCCCTGCATCGCGACAGCCACGCCTATGCCGAGGCCTGGCGGGCGCTGGACGGCGGCCTGTTGGCCGAATTGAATCGTCGCTTGCAGGCAGGCGCGCCGGTCCGTCTGTCGCTTTGTGGCGAGCGCTCCTGCATCACCCTGGCCAGCGCGGCCGGCGGATTCCTTTCGCGCGTGATGCGCCGAATACGACCCCCGTCACGCCAGCAATTGCTGGATCGGCTATGAAGCTGGTGGTTCGCGATGTGCCGCCGCGTGCCGCCTGGGCGCTGGAACAGGGCGGCGTGCATCCGCTGCTGGCTCGCCTGTTTGCCGCACGCGGAATCTCCAGCATGGCAGAGCTAGACATCGGACTGGCTCATCTGCTGCCGCCCGAAGGCCTCAAGGGTGCGACAGATGCTGCGCTCCTGCTGGCCGACATGATCGAGCAGGAGCGCAGCATCTGCATCGTTGCCGACTACGACTGCGATGGCGCCACAGCCTGTGCCGTCGCGCTGCGCGGGCTGCGACTGCTTGGCGCGCAGCGGGTCGGCTACGTCGTTCCGGACCGTGTGCTTGACGGCTATGGACTGACGCCTGCCATCGCCCAGCGCGTGCGCGACCGCGCGGCCGACCTGTTGATCACGGTCGACAACGGCATCGCCAGCGTTGAGGGCGTGCGCCACGCCAATGCCCTCGGCCTGCAGGTGCTGGTGACCGACCATCACCTGCCCGGCGCCGAATTGCCAGCCGCTGCCGTCATCGTGAATCCGAACCAGCCCGGCTGCAGCTTCCCGAGCAAGGCGATGGCCGGCGTCGGCGTCATGTTCTACGTGCTGCTGGCGCTGCGCGCCGAACTGCGCCGGCGCGGGCGCTTCGCTCCGGAGCAGCAACCCAGGCTCGACGCCCTGCTGCCCCTGGTTGCGCTCGGGACCGTGGCCGATGTGGTCAAACTCGACGCCAATAACCGTCGCCTGGTCGCGCAGGGCCTGAAACGCATGCGCGCAGGCAGCGCTCCGGTCGGGATCAACAGCCTGTTCCAGATCGCCGGCCGGCGCATCGCCAAGGCCAGCACTTTCGACCTCGGGTTTGCGCTGGGGCCGCGCATCAACGCTGCCGGGCGGCTCAGCGACATGACGCTGGGCATCGAATGCCTGCTGACCGACGACACGGCGCGGGCGCAGGAACTGGCGGCAACCCTGGACCGCATCAACCGGGATCGGCGCGACATTGAGGTCGACATGCGCGAGCAGGCGCTGGCCACAGCCGAGTCGATGTTCGAGGAAGGCGCAGAGGCGCCGCCGGCTCTGGTCATCTTCGACCCGGACTTTCATGAAGGCGTGGTGGGCATCGTCGCGGCTCGCTTGAAGGACCGGTTTCACCGCCCCAGCTTTGTTTTCGCCGCCAGCCGCGCGCCGGGCCGGGAGCATGAGCTCAAGGGGTCCGGACGCTCGATTCAGGGTTTTCACCTGCGCGATGCCCTGGACCTGGTGGCCAAGCGCGAGCCCGATATCCTGCTGCGTTTTGGCGGGCACGCCATGGCTGCCGGTTGCACCATTGCCGAGGAAAATTTCGACCGCTTCGAGCAGGCCATGCGTGCCGTGGCGCAGGAATGGCTGGACCCGGCGACCCTGCTGCGGCGCCTGGAGACCGACGGCGAACTTGACCCACAGTACCGGCGCATCGACGTCATTGACGCCCTGCAGAGGGAAGTCTGGGGCCAGGGCTTCGCGCCGCCCCTGTTCAGCGACGAGGTGGAAGTGGTTTCGCAACGGCTGCTGGCCGACAAGCATCTGGCGCTCAAACTGCGGCACCGGGGCGAGATCGTCGACGCAATCTGGTTTGGCCACACCGAGCAACTTCCGGCACGGGCAAGGCTCGCCTACCGGCTGGAGGCCGACGAGTGGCAGGGAACGAGACGGCTGCGTTACATGATCGAGGCCGCGGAAACACCTTAGCCGGAGCCATGGCATGGCGGGCAAGTTTAGAATCGGCGGGTGAGCGCAATCCTGAACGCCGACCTCCACTGTCACTCGACGGTCTCGGACGGAACCCTGACTCCTGAAACTCTGGCCGGCCGGGCCAAGGCCAATGGGGTTGAGCTTTGGGCGCTAACTGACCACGACGAAATCGGTGGCCAGGCGCGCGCGCTGGCCGCCGCCCGAAGCCACGGCTTGCCGTATTTGAGCGGGGTTGAAATTTCCGTCACCTTCGCCGAAGTCACGGTCCATGTGGTCGGGCTCGGCGTTGACCCGGAGAATCCCCAGTTGCTGCAAGGTCTGCACAACACCCGGTCGGGACGGGGCCGTCGCGCGCAGGAGATGAGCGAGAGCCTGGCCAAGGTCGGCATTCAGAACGCCTACGAGGGCGCCCTGAAGTATGTCAGCAATCCCGAGCTGATTTCGCGCACCCATTTCGCGCGCTTCCTGGTCGAATCCGGTGTCTGCCGCGATACCTACGAGGTGTTCCGCCGTTTTCTCACCGAGGGCAAGCCGGGTTACGTACCACACTTCTGGGCCACGCTGGCCAACGCGGTGGCCTGGATCGCCGGCGCTGGCGGCATTGCCGTCATCGCACACCCGGCGCGCTACAAGTTTTCGGCGAATGAGGAATATGCGCTTTTCTCCGAGTTCAAGACCCATGGCGGTGCGGCCCTCGAGGTGGTCACTGGAAGCCACAGCGCGGCCGATGCTCTGCGTTACGCTGACACGGCCAAGGAGTTCGGCCTGGCTGCCTCGCGCGGCAGCGATTTCCACAGTCCGGATGAAAGCCGCATCGACCTTGGCACCCTGCCCTTGCTGCCAGACGATCTGACTCCCGTCTGGACCCTGCTGGAGAGCCGCATTCAATGATCGAAACGGCTCCGACGGAGCCCGTTGATGGCGCAGTACTTCGAGGTTCATCCCGAAAATCCCCAGACGCGGCTGCTGAAGGAGGCGGTTGCATTGCTGGAGCAGGGGCAAATCATTGCCCTGCCGACCGACTCAAGTTATGCGCTGGTTTGCCACCTGGATGACAAGGCAGCGGCGGCGCAGTTGCGCCGCATCCGACAGATCGATGATCGGCACCACCTGACGCTGCTGTGCCGGGACTTAAGCGAACTGTCGAGCTACGCCCGCGTCGACAACCGCCAGTACCGCCTGCTCAAACTTGCCACGCCCGGTCCCTACACCTTCATTCTCGAAGCAAACAGGGACCTGCCACGCCGACTCAGCCACCCGCAACGAAAATCGATCGGCTTGCGCGTGCCCGATCACCTGGTGCTGCAGGCATTGTTGGCACTGCACCGCGGCCCGCTGCTGGCCACGACGCTGATTCCGGCCGGCGAGTTGCAACCGCTGAACGATGCGAGCGAGATTCGCAGGCGCTTTGAACACGACATCGCCGCCGTCATCGACGCCGGCGCCTGCGCCTCGGAACCGACCACGGTCATCGACCTGACGGCGATGGGGAGGGGTGGCGCGCCCGAGCTTCTGCGGCAAGGCCGCGGCGCGCTGGCGCCACTCGGTCTGCAAGCTTAGGGACAGGCTGAGTGAGTGGCGCAATAGGGCCGATGCCGGTCTGAGACAATCATCCGGTGGACAGCAGCTCATTCATTCAGACGGTACTGATTTACGCGCTGCCGGTGCTGTTCGCCATCACCCTGCACGAGGCGGCGCACGGTTATGCCGCGTTGCGCCTGGGCGACAACACGGCCTGGATGCTTGGTCGTGTCACCTTGAATCCGCTGCCGCACATTGACCCGGTCGGCACCATCCTGATGCCCCTCCTGCTGTACTTTGCCACGGCAAGCCTGCCCGGAGGCCCTTTGCTGTTTGGCTATGCCAAGCCGGTTCCGGTGCGTTTTGGCAATCTGCGCAAGCCCAAACAGGACATGGTCTGGGTCGCCCTTGCCGGTCCCGGCGCCAATCTGCTGCAGGCGCTGGCCTGGGGCGTCCTGCTCTATCTGCTGCTGGCGCTCAATCTGAACGAGCCTTTTTTCGTTCAGATGTGTCGCGCCGGCATGCTGGTTAATGTCGTGATGTTCGTGTTCAATCTTTTTCCGCTGCCGCCGCTCGACGGTGGCCGCATTCTGGTCGGCCTGCTGCCCTGGCGCCAGGCCGCGCTGGTGTCACGTGTTGAGCCCTGGGGCTTCTTCATCGTCATGGCGCTGGTGATCAGCGGCATCGTCAGCACCCTGTGGATGAGGCCGCTGATGGGCCTGACCTTTGGCCTTCTCAACCTGGTCCTGTCGCCGCTGGGTCTCCTGCTGCGCTGAGGCGCCCGGGTGAAGCCAGAATTCAAGCGCGCGCCATGACGTTCAGCATCCTCCTCTTCCACCTGAAATCGAGTCCCTCATGACGCCCACCAGCGCAGAACCCAGACAACGCGTGCTGTCGGGCATGCGGCCGACCGGCGCCTTGCATCTGGGTCACTACCATGGCGCGCTGAAGAACTGGGTGCGACTGCAGTCCGAGATGGAGTGTTTTTACTTTGTCGCCGACTGGCACGCGCTGACCACCCACTATGAGAGCCGTGAGGTGATCGGCGAGAACGTCTACGAGATGGTGATCGACTGGCTTGCCGCCGGCATCGACCCGAACCAATGCACGCTGTTCCTGCAAAGCCGCCTGCCCGAGCACGCCGAATTGTTCGCCCTGCTTTCCATGGGAACGCCGATCGGCTGGCTGGAGCGCGTGCCGACCTACAAAGACCAGCAGGAGAAACTCAAGGGCAAGGATCTCTCCACCTACGGCTTTCTCGGGTATCCCCTGCTGCAGGCGGCCGACATCCTGATTTACCGCGCCAACTTTGTCCCGGTCGGCGAGGACCAGGCAAGCCACGTCGAACTGACCAGGGAGGTGGCGCGGCGCTTCAATCACCTGTACGGGCGCGAGCCGGATTTCGAAGCAAAGGTTGCATTGACGCTGAAGAAACTGCCGAAGGCCAGCGTCAAGGCCCTCGAATCGACACGCAAGACCTACCAGGAAACCGGCAGCAGCGAAGCCATGCAACGCGGCATGGCGCTGATCGCGGCGAGCGCCGCGCTAGACCCCGGCGAGCGCGAGCGGTTGACGAGCCATCTGAGCGGAACCGGCAGGTCGGTGCTAACCGAGCCCCAGGCGTTGCTGACCGGGGCGAGCAAGCTGCCGGGGCTCGATGGCGCCAAGATGAGCAAGAGCTACAACAATGCCATCGCCATGCGCGAGGACCGCGCCAGCGTCGAGCAGAAGGTGCGGCGCATGCGGACCGATCCGGCACGGGTACGGCGCAGCGATCCGGGCGACCCGGCCAAATGCCCGGTCTGGCAGTTTCACCTGGTCTACTCAGACGACGCGACGCGCCAATGGGTGGCGCAGGGCTGCACCAGCGCGGGAATAGGCTGCCTGGAGTGCAAGCAGCCGGTCATCGACGCCATTTTGCGCGAGCAGCAACCGATGCTCGAACGTGCCGAGGAATATGTCACGCACCCGCAGCGCGTGCGTGATATTCTGGACGCGGGAACAGAGCGGGCGCGTGTTACAGCCCGCCGCACGATGCAGGATGTCCGGGAAGCAATGGGTTTGAATTACTGAGCAGGAGGCAAGACCGAGCCATGGACACTAAGACGAACGCACAACACCTGGAAACCGCGCACGAGCTTTTCGAGCGCTTTGACCAACTCAACGCGATAGGCGTCGCGCTCTCCGCAGAACGCGATCTGCCGCGCCTGCTCGAGCAAATTCTGATCGCCGCGCAGACCATCACACACGCCGACGGCGGGACCATCTATTTGATGAACGATGAGGGAACGGCGCTGAATTTCGAAATCATGCGCACCACGTCGCTCGGCATGGCCAGGGGCGGAACGACCGGCAAACCGATCACGCTGGCGCCGCTGCCCTTGAAGAACGAGTTCGGACTTCCCAACACCGCTCTGGTGGCCGCCTATGCCGCCATCCACGACAAGACCGTCAACATCGCCGACGCCTATCTGGAAGCCGGCTTCGACTTCTCGGGCACCCGTGCTTTCGACCAGCGCACCGGCTACCGATCGCAGTCGTTCCTGACCGTGCCGCTGAAAAACCATGAGAACACGGTGATCGGGGTGCTGCAACTGATCAACGCCAAGGAACGCGAAACCGGGGCGACGATTCCGTTTCCGCTGACCGATCAACGGCTGGCCGAATCGCTGGCGTCGCAGGCGGCCATTGCGTTGACGAACCGGCAGTTGATCAATCAGATCATCGATCTGTTTGAATCCCTGATCGATCTGATCAACGTCGCCATCGACGAGAAATCAGCCTACACCTCGGGCCACTGCCAGCGCGTTCCGGCCTTGACGACGATGTTGGCCGAAGCGGTGAACGTGACCCGCAGCGGCCCCTACGCCGGCTTTTCCATGACCGAAGCCGATCGCTACGAACTGCGGATAGCCGGGTTGCTGCACGACTGCGGCAAGATCACGACGCCGGTCCACGTGGTCGACAAGGCGAGCAAGCTGCAAACCCTGTTTGACCGCATCGAGCTGGTCGATACCCGCATTGAGGTGCTCAAGCGTGATGCGCAAATCCGCAAGCTCCAAGCCATGCTGGAGCGCCGTCCTGCCACCGACCCTGCGGCCGACGCCGAACTTGAGGCGGCATTCCAGACCGAGGCCAGCACGCTGGACGAGGAGCGAGCCCTTCTGCGCAAGAGCAATAAGGGCGGCGAGGCCATGGATCCGCAGGAGCAGCAACGGGTGCGCGACATCGCGCTGTCACGCCACTGGATCAATGCCGACGGAGAAACCGTTCCGATGCTCACCGAGAACGAAACGGAGAACCTTTGCATCCGCGCCGGGACACTTACTGGCGCCGAGCGCGAGATCATCAACAACCACATTGTCTCAACCATCAAGATGCTGAAGCGCCTGCCCTGGCCAAAGCATTTGCGCAATGTTCCGGAATATGCCGGCGGCCACCACGAGCGGATGGACGGCAAGGGCTACCCAAGCGGGCTGAAAAAGGACGAGATGTCACTGCAGGCGCGCATGATGGGAATTGCCGACATCTTCGAGGCCTTGACGGCAGGCGACCGACCGTACAAGACGGCGATGAAGCTGTCGCAGGCGCTGGATATCCTGGCGAATTTCTCCAAGAACGGTCACATCGACCCCGACCTGTTTGAGATCTTCATCATGCAGAGGGTCTACATGACCTACGCCAAGCAGTTCCTGCACAAGGACCAGATGGACGAAATTGACCGCATGAAGGTGCTGGAGCGGGCGCGAGCCGCTTGACGAGCCGCTGAACCGGTTGCCGCGCCGAGCGGGCCAGGCGATGACAATCACAATTGGCCAAGATACCCTGCACGTTGCCGACGTGATACGGGTCGCCAGGGAGAACGAACAGGTCAGCCTGGACCCGGCGGCGCGCTCGCAGATGGCCACGGCCAGGTCCGCGGTCGAGCACTTGATGAGCGCCGGGCCGGCGCTCTATGGCGTCAATTCAGCGCTGGGCCCCAATGCCGGAGAAAAGCTCGACGCAGATGACCTGGGCGCCTACCAGCGCCGTGCCGTGCAGGCCCGCTCGGTCGCCGTCGGCCCGGCCTGCGACCGCGAAACCACCAGGGCAGCGCTGTTCGCCCGATTGGCCGGCCTGGCGCGCGGCGGCAGCGGCATCTCGCTGCCGGTGTTCGACGCCACGCTGGCGTTGCTTAACCACGGCGTGCATCCCTGCATGCCGCGGCATGGCTCGATCGGCGTCACCGACATGCCGCTGCTGGCGCATCTGGCGCTGGTCCTGTTGGGCGAGGGCCAGGCCGAGCACGAAGGAACGGTGCTGCCTGGCGCCGAGGCCTTGCAGCGTGCCGGCCTGTCCCCGGTGACGCTGGGCGCAAAGGACGGCCTGTCCCTGTTCAGTTCCAATGCGGTCGCCGTCGGACGCTCCAGCCTGGTGCTGCATGACCTGCAACGACTGCTGGACTCCTGGCTGGTCGCCGTAGCCCTGTCGCATGAAGCCTTTCGCGCGAATGTCTCGGCGCTCAATGTGCGGGTGGCGGCAGCCCGCCCGGCTGCCGGCCAGGAGGAAGTGGCCGCCCGGCTGCGCCATCTGCTGCGCGCCAGCGCGCTGTTTGCACCCGACGCGGCGCGCCGCCTGCAGGACCCGCTGTCGCTGCGCGTCGTGCCGCAAGTGCACGGCAGCACCCATTGGATGGTGAGCCAGGCGGTGCAGCAACTTGAGATCGAATTGAACTCCCGCGCCGATAGCCCGCTGGTCGTTACCGACAGGCAAACCCTGTTGTCAAACGGTAACTTCCACGTTCCGGCGCTCGCCTTGACCCTGGACAGCTGCGCCATCGCGCTGGCGCAAGTCTCCAGCCTGGGCTCCGGGCGTTGCCAGCGCTTCATGAACCCGGCACTCACCGATCTGCCGCTGCAACTGACGCGCCACGGCCCGGCCCATTCGGGCTTCGGGCCTTTGCAGAAAACCATGAGTTCGCTCTGGAGCGACATACGAATGCGCGCGAACCCGGCGTCGCTCGATTTTCTGGTCGTCTCCGAAGGCGTCGAGGACCATGCCTGCATGGCCCTGCATTGCGCGGAGAAGCTCGGCGAGCAGGTCGAGCGCGCGCGCTATCTGGTGGCGATCGAGTTGATCATCGCCGCGCAGGCCATCGATCTGCGTGGCACCAACATCGCCACCATGGGCGCCGGTCCACGCGCGAGTTACGCCAAATTGCGCGCCATGGTGCCCATGCTGGACCAGGATCGAGCGCTCGGGCCGGACGTTGAATGGGTGAATCGCGCCCTGATCGACGGCGAGTTCGCGACCGGCGAGTGATCGATCAGCCGGTAAAATCGCCGGCTCATTCATTCATCGCGCCCCGACTCCATGTCCGACATCAAAAAAGTTGTGCTCGCCTACAGCGGCGGCCTCGATACCTCGATCATCCTCAAGTGGTTGCAGGACGTTTACCGCTGCGAGGTGGTCACCTTCACCGCCGACATCGGCCAGGGCGAGGAGATCGAGCCGGCGCGCGCCAAGGCGGTGAAGATGGGCATCAAACCCGAGAACATTTTCATCGAGGACCTGCGCGAGGAGTTCGTGCGCGACTTTGTGTTCCCGATGTTCCGCGCCAACGCGCTGTACGAGGGCGAGTACCTGCTGGGCACCTCGATCGCGCGCCCGCTGATCGCCAAGCGGCTGGTCGAAATCGCAAGAAAGACTCGGGCCGATGCCATCAGTCATGGCGCCACCGGCAAGGGCAACGACCAGGTGCGCTTCGAGCTCGGCGCCTACGCGCTGATGCCGGATGTGAAAGTGATTGCGCCCTGGCGCGAGTGGGATCTGCTGAGCCGCGACAAGCTGCTGGCCTACGCTGACCAGCACGGCATTCCCGTGGACTTCAAGAAGCGTAAAGGTGGTGGCGCGCCCTATTCGATGGACGCGAACCTGCTGCACATCAGCTACGAGGGCGGCATCCTGGAGGATCCGAACTTCGCGCCGGAAGAAAGCATGTGGCGCCTGACCGTCAGCCCGGAAAAGGCGCTGACGAAGCCGCAGATCGTCGAATTGACCTATGCCCGGGGCGATGTGGTGGCGATCGACGGCCAGGCCATGAGCCCGGCCAAGCTGCTGGCCACGCTGAACGGAATGGGCGGCCGGCACGGTATTGGCCGCCTCGACAAGGTGGAAAACCGCTATGTCGGCATGAAGAGTCGCGGCTGCTACGAAACGCCTGGCGGCACCATCCTGCTGGCCGGGCACCGCGCCATTGAATCCATCACGCTGGACCGCGAGGTGCTGGCGCTGAAGGAAGACTTGATGCCGCGCTACGCACGCATGGTCTACAACGGCTACTGGTTCAGTCCGGAGCGCTTGCTGCTGCAGGGCCTGATGGACGCCAGCCAGGCCAGCGCGAACGGCAAGGTGCGCCTGAAGCTGTACAAGGGCACCATCATCTGCGTCGGACGCGAGAGCGACAGCGACAGCCTGTTCGACATGAAGATCTCCACCTTCGACGACGACGGTGGCGCCTACAACCAGGCCGACGCCGCCGGCTTCATCAAGCTCAACGCACTGCGACTCAGAATTGCCGGCAGGTTGCGAGCGGCACGCAAGGCCAAGGGTAGCCGGGGCAAGGGCTGATCGCGGGCGCGCCAGCGAACGCCCTCAGTTCACGATCACCATCGGTACCTTCTGCACCAGCGGCAGGCCAGCCTCGCGCCAACTGGCCAGACCACCGCGGTACCAGTACACCTCCTGGTAGCCGGCCCTGACCGCGCGCAGCGCCGCATTCACCGCCAGCCAGCAGGTGGGGCCGGCACAGTAGAAGGCCAGCGGCTTGGCCTTGTCCGGCGCCACCAGGGCCAGCATGGTGCGAAACCGTTCGTCGTAGGCCGCTTCGGCCTGCTCGTCCACCAGCGCCAGACCACCGTTCCAGAAAAACACGGCACCGGGCAGCATGTCCCGACCTGCGCTGTCGACGTCGATCAACAGCGGCCGGTTGGTCGACAACATTCTTTCGACCAGAGCCCCGGTCTGAACCGTCTGCGTGCCCGCCAGCCGGATCGGCGTCGGGCCGGTCAGGCGCTCGGTACGCAGCGCGCTCGGCGCAGCCACACCAGCGTCGCGCTCCTCGTCGGCCCAGGCTGCGCGCGCGGGTGCCGCCAGGTTGACCAGGGCCTGTTTGGTCTGCTGCTCGGACTCCAGGTAGTACTGGTTCAGGTCGTGCCGGTCAGTCAGCGCCAGCCGGCACAGCTTGGGGCTGCTCTTGTCGTGGTTGCAGGCATACAGGGCGCCGGCCGCAGCCAACAAGGGCGAACCGGAACCGGCACGCCAGGCATAACCGGCCCGGGTCGCGCCCAATGCGAAGGCGCGCGATTCGACCTGCTCGAGCCAGCGCGTGGCGCCCTGAGCGACCTGCGCTGCGCAGTTGCTGGAGCGCCGGCACATGGGCGCGGCCGCGCCCATGATCGCGGCGACCGGGTCGCTCACCTCCTGCTCCAGTGTGCGGCCGAAAAACACGTAGCGCGGCTTGAAGGCGTCCGGCAGCGCCAGCGCCACCGTCTCCGCGGCGGTCACCACGCCCAGCGACAGTGCGTCCTTGCCCTCATGTGAAATGCAATCCTTGCGCGGCGTGCTGCCAGACGGGCAAAAGAACGGGACACGCAGGTTCTCGTTGTTGCGCTGGATTTCGCGCACCCTCAAGAAGCCGTCGGCATCGGTGATGCCGTACAGAGCCTGCGACATAAGAACCTCGTTGAAGCTGGCGCCAAAACGCTGCTTGTAATAGGCATACATCTGGGGTTGCAGGGCTGGATCGACCTCCCTGGTGCTGCGCCGGTGCGCGCCATGAAACCCCACCATCGTCATCTGTGGGTTCACGCCGCTGGCGAATTGCCGCTTTGCCCCAGCCATGAACAGAATGGAACAGGCCGACATGCAGCGGCCCACTACCAGCGTGCGCAAACTGAGCGGAACGATCAGCCTGGCGATGCTCATTGCCACGCGCAACTGCCCTCCGGGCGAGTTGACCAGCACGATCTCGGTGACGCCTGGCGTCGCCAGTGCCGCGCTGAACTTCTGCAGGTCCCCCTCTTCGCCGATCGGTCCGGTGGCGAAGATGCGCTCGCCATGAACCTCCACCGTCATCGCGCTCGCGCTCGCCGCCAGCAGCAGAGCCAGCAGCAGAACCGCGCCAACGCGTTGCAGCAGCAGGGAGGAACACGGACTGGCCTGGCCGTTGCGGGCTCGGCGGGTGCTTGAACCGGGCGCGGCGCTCACACCACCACCAGCTCGGGCTCGAGCATGATGCCAAAGCGCTCGTAGACGCTGGTCTGGATCGCCTTGGCCAGCGTCATCACTTCACCGCCGGTCACCGGATTCTTCGTGCCGCCACGGTTCACCAGCACCAAGGCCTGCCGCTCATGAACACCGGCATTGCCAATCGATTTGCCCTTCCAGCCGCAGGCGTCGATCAGCCAGGCGGCGGCCAGCTTGACTGTGCCGTCGAGCAGGCGGTAGTGCACGATGCGCGGTTCGCGCGCGATGATGTCGGCGCACTGTTCGCTCGACACCGTGGGGTTCTTGAAAAAGCTGCCGGCATTGCCGATCTGCTTCGGATCGGGCAGCTTGGCGCTGCGAATTCCGCAAATCCAGTCAAACAACTGGCTTGGCTCTGGCGCCGTGATCCCGGTCTCGGCCATCTTGCGCTGGATGTCCAGGTAACCCAGCACCGGCTTCCAGGGCTTGGGCAGTCGCAGTCGCACCCGGGTGATCAGCGCCCGATCGGCCAGTCCCATGCCCGTCGTCGCGACACTGGCTGACCCATGCGGCGCGCGGTGCTTGAACACCGAGTCACGGTAGCGAAAGGCGCATTGCGCGGCGTCGAGCGAAAACTCCCGACCGCTCACGAGGTCGACGGCATCGAGCGAATCGAACCGGTCCTGCAGCTCGAGACCGTAGGCGCCGATGTTCTGCACCGGACTCGCGCCGACGGTGCCGGGAATCATGGCAAGGTTTTCCAGACCCGGCAGGCCCTGATCCAGCGTCCAGCGCACCAGGTCATGCCAGTTTTCGCCGGCGCCAGCCTCAACCAGCGCATGGCCAGGATGATCCTGCAGCACGCTGCGGCCCATGATCTCGACCTTGAGAACCAGCGAACGCACGTCCCCAGTCAGCACGATGTTGCTGCCACCGCCGAGGACAAATTTCGGCAGCGCTTCAAGTTCCGGATCGCCGACAACCTGCAACACGTCGGCGACGCTGCGCAGGCGTATCAGCGCCTGGGCCTTGGCAACGATGCCAAACGTATTGAAAGCTTGCAAGGCTACATTTCTTTCCACGATCATGTGACAATTGTCAGGGAATTTGATCGACCGCCATGCCTTCATTTGACACTGTGTGCGAAGCCAATCTGGTCGAGGTGCGGAACGCCGTGGACAACGCCAGCAAGGAAATCGGCACGCGCTTTGATTTCAAGGGCACCTCGGCCGCGCTGCTGTTGAAGGACAAGGAAATCACGCTGTTCGGCGACGCTGAGTTCCAGCTTCGCCAGATCGAAGACATCCTGCGCGCGAAACTGGTCAAGCGCGGCGTCGACACGCGCTTTCTCGACATGGGTGAGGCGCAGAAGATCGGCGGCGACAAGGTCAAGCAGGTGCTGCGGGTACGCAATGGCATCGAATCGGAGCAGGCGCGCAAGATCACGCGACTGATCAAGGACAGCAAGCTCAAGGTGCAGGCCACGATCCAGGGCGACGCCATTCGCGTGAGCGGCGCCAAGCGCGACGACCTGCAGGCGGTGATGGCCTTGATCCGGAAGGAAGTCCCCGATCTCCCGCTCAGCTTCAACAATTTTCGCGACTAGACGCCCGGATCAAGGCGATGGCATGAGCAAGGGCTGGATCATCGGATGCTGTGCTTGGCTGTGCGGCTGCTGGCTTGCAACGCCGTCGCTGGCGCAGACCGTTGCACTCTCGGGACTGATGGGACAACGCGCACTGCTGGTGGTGGATGGCACCAGCCCGAAGGGTGTCGCGCCGGGAGAAAGCCATCTGGGTGTCAAGCTGGTATCAGTTGGCGAAGGGCATGCGGTCGTCGACATCGCCGGGAAACGCCAGACGCTGCGCCTGGGCGAGGCCCCGGTCAGCCTGGGGTCGCGCAGCGGCGAAGCGGAGAACAGCCGCATCGTGCTGACCGCCAGCGGCGGCGGCCATTTTGTCGCCAGCGGCCAAATCAACGGGCAAACCGCGCGCATGCTGATTGACACCGGCGCCTCCGTCGTGGTGATCAGTGCGGCGACGGCGACGCAACTGAGCCTGAATTTCAGGAACGAGCCGCAACTTCGCATCAGCACCGCCAATGGCTCCGTGCTGGCCTGGCAGCTGCGGCTGGACTCGATTCGGCTCGGCGGCGTCACCGTGTTCGGCGTCGACAGCGTGATTTCGCCCGAACCCATGCCCTACGTGCTGCTTGGAAACAGTTTTCTGGGGCGCTTTCAGATGACCCGTGAAAACGATCAATTGACGCTGAGTCGGCGCTTCTAGCACTCGCAATGTCCACCGACCCCGACTTCCTGACCACCACACCGCTCGGACTGGCCCCGGCACCGGCAGCGGCCGACCTGCCACAAGCCGTGGACGAACTCATCAGGGACCTTGGCGAAATTCTGCTGCATCCGCCTGACGCAACGCAGTTTCTGGCGCGGCTCGATCATCTGGTGGACCGAAAGAGCCAACTGATGCAGGCCGACACCGACGGCGTGTTGTTTGTCCTGTTCCAGAAAGCGCAGTACGACTCTTCCAACTACAGCGCGGCACATGCCCTGCGCTGCGCCGTGCTGTGCCGTCTCTGTGCCGGCGAGCTGCGCATGCGCTCGACGGAGGCCAGCTGCCTGGTGGGCGCTGCGCTGACGATGAACATTGCCATGACGGCGCAGCAAGACGAGTTGGCGGTTCAGGCCGAGCCCCCGACGCCGCAGCAACGCAATGCGATTCGGTCGCACGCGGTACGCGGCCGCCTGCAGTTGGCTACGCTGGGAATCACGAATCAACTTTGGCTTGACACGGTGGCGGCGCACCACGAAATGAACGATCCGCTGCAGGGTGCGGCGCTGGAGCACCCCGCGATCTACCTGCCGCGAGTTCTGGGTCTGGTGGATGGCTACGCGGCGCGCCTGACCCCGCGCGCCAGCCGCCAGGCCCGCGCCGCGATGCAGCTTGTAGCCGGTGCGCACAACCCCGACGTGCCAAGCTACGACGCGGCCTCCGCGGCAATCGTCAAGGCGGTCGGCGTCTGTCCGCCCGGAACCTATGTGAATCTGGTCAACGGCGAGATCGCCGTGGTGTTGAAACAGGGGCGGCGCGCCAATCAGCCGCTGGTGGCCAGCGTGCAGCCGTCCGGCGGATCGGGCGACTCAAAGGTGCGGCTGATGGATACCGCGGAACCGGAGTTCATGGTCAACGGCAGTGTGCTTGCATCGGACCTGGACATCGTCCTGCCCGACTACCGAAAACTGGTTCGTCTGCTGCCCAGGGCTTGATCATTTCGATCGGCTGCCCTTCCCGCCTGTCGCGCCGATGCGCGATTCCCGCCCCCTTACCAGCCGCGCGATGTTCTCGCGGTGGCGGTAAAACAGAAACGCCGACATGAGCGCCAGCGCAACAAGCACCGCCTTGCTCATGTACCAGAACTCGCCGCTGGCCAACAGGTACAGCACCGGCGCGAGCGTTGCTGCGGCCAGGGAAGAAAGCGAGGAGTAACGCGAGATCGCGGCAACCAGCAACCAGGCCAGGCCACAGCCAAGCCCGAGCAGCGGGTGGATGCCGACCAGCACGCCAGCGGCAGTCGCAACGCCCTTGCCGCCCTGGAAGCGGAAGAAAAGTGGATAAAGATGGCCGAGAAAGGCCGCCAGACCGGCCAGCGCAACGCTGCCATCGGACAGGCCATGGTCGCCACCGAAGCGCTGCACCAGGAAAACCGGCAGCCAGCCCTTGATCGCGTCGAGCAACAGCGTGACGACGGCCGCCAGCCGGTTGCCCGATCGCAGCACGTTGGTCGCGCCCGGATTCTTGCTGCCGTAGCTTCGCGGGTCCCCCAGCCCAGCCAGGCGGCTGACGATGACGGCAAAGGACAACGAGCCGACGAGGTAGGACAGGCCTGCCGCGAGCAGCGGGTAGAGCAGCGCAGAGACGGTCTCCGACATCGCGACGCCTCAGTTGGCCGGGTCCCAGAATTCGCGTCGGATCTTGTCGATCGCGGCAAGCAGCGGCGCGTCCAGCCTGGAGCCCCAGGCTGCGATGTCTTCATCGAGCTGAGCGACCGAGGTGACACCCAGAATCGTGCTTGTCACCTGCCACTTGGAAAAGCAGAAAGCCAGCGCCATCCGGGTCGGCGTCATGCCATGCTCGCGCGCCAGTTCGTTGTAGCGCCGCGCTGCCAGCAGGCATTGCGAGCGGCCCCAGCGCCCCTGGCGCACCGACTCAAACCTGGCCATCCGCGCCTGCGGCTCGGCGGCCGCGATGAACCCGCTGGCGTCGTACTTGCCGCTGAGCAGGCCAAACGCGAGCGGCGAGTAGGCCAGCAGGGAAACTTCACAGCGGAACATCACCTCGTCCAGGCCATTCTCCGGCGCCCGGTTGATCAGGTTGAAGGCGTTCTGAACCGTGGCGATGCGCGGCAGGCCATGCAACTCGGCGAGCCGGACGAACTCGGCAACGCCCCAGGGAGATTCGTTCGACAGACCGATGGCGCGCACCTTGCCTTGCCGTATCAGCGTGGCGAAGGCCTGCAGTTGCTCCTCAATCGACGCCGTCTGCCTTTCCTTGGCCGGATCGAAATAGGGGTTGCCAAAGGTCGGCACGTTGCGCGCCGGCCAATGCAACTGGTACAGGTCGATCACATCGGTCTTCAAGCGCTTCAGGCTGGCGTCACAGGAATCGATGATGTCCTGCGCGAACATCTCGGGGCGCCCCTGGCGAATCCAGTCCATGCCGCGTGACGGACCGGCTGCCTTGGTCGCCAGCAGCAGCCGCTGCCTGGCGCCGGGACGCTGCTGCAGCCAGTTGCCAATGATGGTTTCGGTCGCGCCATAGGTTTCGGCCCGGGTCGGCACCGAATACATCTCGGCTGTGTCGATGAAGTTGACGCCTGCCTCGAGCGAGCGATCCAGGATGGCAAATGCGCCCGGCTCATCGACCTGCTCACCAAAGGTCATCGTGCCAAGGCAGATTGGCGTCACATCCAAGTCGCTGCGTCCCAGCCGTACCAGGTTCATCATGCTTTCCATTTCAATCGGACAGGGTTCCGAGTTTAAGTGCCCGCTCTTCCTCCTGCAGGCGCAGCACGCGGCGCTGCACCTTGCCGGTGGTGGTCATCGGCAAGGCGTCGATGAATTCGATCTCCTTGGGGTACTCGTAGGGCGCCAACATGTCTTTCACATGGGTCTGTAGTTGCGCAATCAGGCCGGCATCGTGCAGCGACTGTTGCGCGCCACTGCCGTGCCGCGCCGCCTGGGCCTCCGCCGTCAGGACGACGTAGGCCTTGACCAAAGCGCCGCGCTCCCGGTCCGGTTTGGGCACCACGGCGGCATTGGCAACCGCTGGGTGTTTGACCAGGCAGTTTTCAATCTCGCCGGGACCGATGCGGTAGCCCGCCGACTTGAACAGATCGTCGGAGCGCCCCTGGTACCAGAGGTAGCCATCCTTATCGCGAATCGCCATGTCCCCAGTGCGGCACCAATCGCCGGTGAACTTGGCCGCCGTCGCCTTTGGATTTCTCCAATAGCCAAGAAAGAACACCGGATCCGGATGCCCATGCCGGTCACAGCGGTGCAGCGCCACGTCACCGGGAACACCGACCGGGCATTCGACGCCAAGTTCGTCAAGCACGGCAACCCGGTGCCCGGGATAGGGCCGGCCCATGCTGCCAGGCTTGGCTGGCCAGCCGACTGCCGCCATCGTCTGACTCGTGCTGCGTGTCGTGCCGGCGCCCCGGCGCGGATCCATCGCACAGTTGCCGACGATGTAATTGATTTCAGTCTGCCCGAACATCTCGTTCACGGTCACACCAAGCTGCTGCTGGCAATAGGCAAAGACGGCGTCCCCCACGGCCTCGCCCGCACTCATGATGCCCTGCAGCCTGAGGTCGAAGGTCGAACGCGGTTCTGGGTAAGCCTTCATCATCGCTTTAAGCGCCGTTGGAAAGAGAAAGGTGTGGGTCACGCCATGCTGCTGCATCAGTTCGAACGCCAGGTCCGGGCTGAAACGCCCGCGCCAGGCGACGATGGGTCGGCCAAAGTAGAGCGAGGGCAGCAAGGCGTCCATCAACCCGCCGGTCCAGGCCCAGTCTGCGGGAGACCAGAAAACGCTGTGCGTTTCCGGCTCCGGCAAAACGCTTCGCGTTTCTGGCTCCCGCAGACTGGGCTTTGCCCTGGATGTGCCCGCCCCCACCCCGGCCCTCCCCCGCGCGGGGGAGGGAGCAGGCTTGCCCGACCACGGGTCAAAGCCAAACCAGTTCTGGCTACAGACGAATCCGGGCAGGTTGCCGAGCAGGGCTTGGTGCGGGACCAGCGCCCCTTTGGGCGGACCCGTGGTGCCACTGGTATAGATCAGCAGCGCGGGCTCAACGGCACGGGTCCTGACGGGCTTGAAAATTGTTGCCGCATGGCCCGTTTCGGCTTCGTAATCCAGGTCAGCACGCCCGGCGGCCAAACCCACAGCGAGCAGGCAGCGCAGCTCCGGGCAGCGAGCACGGACCCGCAGCAGGTTGTCAATCGAGTTCTCGTCACTCAGCGCCAGCACCGCGCCACTATCCTGCAGCCGGTACTCCAGCGCCTCCGGGCCAAACAGCATCGACAGCGGCATGGCAACGGCACCCATCTGCAGCACAGCGATGTTGGCGACCGCGGTTTCGAAGCGTTGCGGCAACACAATCGCCACCCGGTCACCGCGCTTCACCCCCTGTTGCAGCAATACATTGCTGAGTCGACTCGCCGCCTGCTGCAACTGCGCGTAACTGTATTGCTGCGGGGCTTGCCCGGGACGGTGCACAAGAATCGCGACTCGTGTTGCAGCGTCAGCCGAGCGCGCCCAACGCGTGCAGCATTGCTGCGCGATGTTGAACCGTGCCGGAACGGCCCAGCGAAATTGCGCGTGCATCGGACCATGCCGATCCAGCGGCATGGCGACGCTCTCGTCAACGACTGGACTGCCCGCCATCTTTGATCTCCGTATCATTGGGCGATGTACCTGGAAAAACGCGCTTCGCAAAGCCAGTTCGTAGCCTTGCGAGGACAACGCTACCACGTCCTAACCTGGGGCCAGGCCAAGGCTGGCCAAACGCCACTGGTGATGGTGCACGGCTGGATGGACGTTGCGGCATCGTTCCAGTTCGTCATCGACGCCTTTGTCGCTGAGCGGCAGGTGATCGCGCCGGATTGGCGTGGCTATGGACGGACCGACTGGGGACGCTCCGACAACTACTGGTTTCCTGACTACCTCGCCGACCTGGACTTCCTCATCGACCAGTTCGCCCCGGACCAGCCGATTGACTTGCTGGGCCACAGCATGGGCGGCAATGTCGTGACGTTGTACGCCGGGATCCGGCCCGAGCGCATCCGCCGTCTGATCAATCTGGAGGGCTTTGGCGTGCCAGCGACCGAGCCGAGTCAGGCGCCCAAACGCTATGCCCAGTGGATGGATCAACTCAAGGCCTACCACCGCGGCAAACTCGCACTGCGCAGCTACGACAGTCTGGACGGAGTGGCGCGCCGATTGATGAAGACCAACGCTCGCCTATCCGAGGACAAGGCGAATTGGCTGGCGCGCCACTGGTCGCGGCAGAACGCCGAGGGGCAGTGGGAAATCCTGGGCGACGCCGCGCACAAGATCGTCAATGCGCAACTGACCCGGCTCGATGAGACGCTGGAGATCTATCGCCGCATCAGCGCGCCCTATTTGATGGTCGAGGCCGAACACAATCTGATGGACACCTGGTACCGCGGCCGCTACGCGCTGTCCGAGTTCCATGAACGCCTGAAGAATGTGCCCCAGGCAAGCAGGGTCACGGTGGCCGATGCCGGCCACATGCTGCACCATGACCAACCGGAACGGCTGGCTGCGCTGATCGAGGACTTCCTCGCATGAGAAAATGCAGCCGCGGCAACGGTTTGCCGACAGGATTCACCCATCATGGAAGCAGAAAAAATCAACCAAATCGGCGCCCGTCTGGCCGACCTGAGCCAGCGCGCGCTGCAGCTTCGGGGGTATCTTTGACTACGATGGCAAGGCAGAACGCCTGAGGACGGTCGTCGCCTCACTGGAAGACCCCAAGGTCTGGAACGAGCCGAAGCGCGCCCAGGATCTGGGGCGCGAGAAAAAGGCCCTCGACACGGTGGTGGTTGCACTGGATCGCCTGGCCGCAGACCTGTCGGACAACACCGAGCTGTTCGCAATGTCGCGCGACGAAGGCGACGAGGCGGGACTGCAAACGATCGCCGCCGAGACGGAAAAGATTCTGCAGGAAGTGCAGCAACTCGAGTTTCGCCGCATGTTCAACAACCCGGCCGACCCGCTGAACGCTTTCCTTGACATTCAGGCTGGCGCCGGCGGCACCGAGGCCTGCGACTGGGCCAGCATGCTGCTGCGCCAGTACCTGCGCTACGCCGAACGCAAGGGCTTCAAGGCCGAGGTCATGGAAGAGTCGGCCGGCGACGTGGCCGGAATCAAGAGCGCCACGATCAAGCTCGAAGGCGACTACGCCTTTGGCCTGCTGCGCACCGAGACCGGCGTGCACCGCCTGGTGCGCAAGTCCCCGTTCGATTCATCCGGCGGCCGGCATACCTCGTTCGCCTCGGTGTTCGTTTACCCGGAGGTGGACGATGCGATCGAGATTGACATCAACCCGGCCGACGTCCGGGTCGACACCTTTCGCGCCAGCGGCGCCGGCGGCCAGCACATCAACAAGACCGACTCGGCGGTGCGCCTGACCCATGTCCCGAGCGGCATCGTGGTGCAGTGCCAGAGCGACCGCTCGCAGCACCGCAACCGCAACGAGGCCTGGGGCATGCTGCGCTCGAGATTGTTTGAGCACGAGATGCGCAAGAAGATGGCGCAGCAGCAGAAGCTGGAGGACAGCAAGACCGACGTCGGCTGGGGGCACCAGATCCGCAGTTACGTGCTGGACCAGAGCCGCATCAAGGACCTGCGCACGAATCTGGAAATCAGCAACACGCAGAAGGTGCTGGACGGCGACCTGGATCCGTTCATTGAGGCTTCGCTGAAACAAGGTGTGTGACGGCCGGGCCGCAAGGCCTGGCGCGGGTCGGCTATATACTGTGTGACACAATTCTCTATACTGTGTCACGGCCATGAAATCCATCAACGTCCGCGAACTGCGCTCGACCATTCCGCACCTTAGCGAAGCCTTGGCGCGGGAGCATGAATTGACGCTTGTCTGCAACGGCGAACCAATCGCGCGCATCCTCCCGATCGACTCGCCCTCGCCCAGCATCGAATCCCTGGCCTGGCTGCGTGCCTTGGCCCCGGCGGCTGGACCGGATTCGGCTGAGCTGATTCGCCAGGACCGTGATCGCCGGGCCACCTGATGGCCTCGGCCTACGTTGACACCAGCGCCTTCATCAAGCGCTTTTTCGACGAGGCTGGAACGGCCGAAATGGAGGCCTTTGCCACATCCGCCGAATACCGCCTCGCGATTTCGTCGCTGACCATCACCGAACTTCGTTCCGTCCTCAGGCGCAGGCTGCGCCTTGGAACCGTGACCGAAAATTTCGTGCGACAGGCCACGGGCCAGTTGCTCAAGGAAATTGCCAGCGGAGCGCTGCGCTTTCATGCCATCGATGGCGCGACGTTCAACCTTGCCGGCGAGCTCATTGACCGCCAGGCGTCGCCGCTGGGCACGCTGGACGCGCTGCATCTCGCCTGTGCCCAGGCCACGGGGGCCTCGTTGCTGGTCGCTGCCGACAGGCAACTGTTGCGCGCCGCACAAGAAGCGGGCATGCCGGTGCTGGACATGAGTCCGATGCGCCATGGCTAACACCGGCACCTCGGCGCTGATCTTCGACCTGGACGGCACCATCATCGACTCGATGCCCTGGCACGCCAAGTCCTGGATCGAGTTCGCACGGCGCCATCGCTTTGACATCGAGGTGAAAGAACTGTTACGGCGCACCACCGGGCGCACCGGCGCCGAATGCATGGCCGAACTGTTCCAGCGCGAGATGGCGCCGGACGAGGCCTGGCGCCTGGTCCAGGAGAAGGAATCGATCTACCGCGAACTCTATGCGCCGGTTTTTGCGGAGGTGAAGGGTTTCAAGTTTTTCCTTGCCGCGGCGTTGCAACGCGGCCTGAAAATCGCCATTGGCACGGCCGGAGACCGCCACAACATCGCTTTCGCCCTGGGCCGACTGCAACTCGCCACGCCGCCCGATGCGGTGGTCGGTGGCGATGAAGGCCTGGCTGGCAAGCCGCAACCCGACATTTTTCACGAGGCGGCCCGGCGCATCGGCGCAACGCCCGAATCCTGTATCGTGTTTGAGGACGCGCCTTTTGGGATCGAGGCGGCGCGGCGTGCCGGCATGCGTGCCGTGGCCATCTGCACCAGCCATGCCGCCGATGAGCTGGCCGGCCCCCATGTGTTGACCCATGTGAGCAGCTACCACGAGCTGCTGGATTGCCGATTTTCGGAGAATCTTGATGTTGAAGTTGCGTGATGGCCAGGACGCGGGTATCGCGGTCCGGCGCGAGGACTACCGCCCCCCTTCGTTCTGGATCGACTCGGTCGAGTTGAGCTTTGATCTTGACCCGGCCCGGACCCGGGTGCTGAACCGCATGTCGGTGCGGCGCAACCCGCAGCATCCAAGCCCGGCGCTGCGGCTGAACGGCGAGGAACTGAACCTGGCGCGCGTCCTCATCAACGGGCAGGGAACGCCGTTCAAGGTCGAGGGCGATGAACTGGTGCTGGAGAACCTGCCCGACTGTGGCGACGAGCCGTTTCAGGTCGAAATCTTCACCACCTGCTATCCCCTGAAGAACAGCAAGCTGATGGGACTCTACGTCAGCAACGATTCGTTCTTCACGCAATGCGAGGCCGAAGGATTCCGGCGCATGACGTATTTTCTGGACCGCCCTGACGTCATGTCCACCTACAGCGTGACCCTGCGCGCCGATCGGCGCAACTACCCGGTGCTGCTGTGCAATGGCAATCTGGTCGAGCAGGCAGAGCTTGACGACGGGCGCCATTTCGCGCGCTGGGTCGATCCGCACCGCAAGCCTTGCTACCTGTTCGCGCTGGTCGCCGGTCAACTGGTGTGTCGCGAACAGCGCATTCGCACCCGCGCCGGCAAGGAGCATTTGCTGCAGGTCTATGTCAGGCCCGGCGACCTGGACAAGACCGAGCACGCGATGAACTCGCTGCTGGC
>JBCKPE010000015.1:0-28528 GCA_038901875.1 Burkholderiaceae bacterium | reverse complement strand
TTCGGCGCCTCCTGTTGTCGCCGCGGGCTTGGCCAGTTCCTGCTCCACCCTGCGGCGCACCAGAATTTCAATCTCCGGGCGAAGCTCAACCAATAGCTTCTCCGCCTGAGCCTGCAACTCGCGCTCGACCATGGCAGACAGGGAATTGGCCCCCTCGCGCTGCAATTCCTGCATCACGGCAGCCACCAGTTTGTCCTCGGATGGCGTGGTTTCTTGCGGGCGATCCCCAGACATGGATGCCGAAGTTGGCTCGAACACTTCGGTCAAGGTCGGGACGAATCGGCCCGGCACGCGGCCTGCGTCGGGCATCAGCGAACTCCCCCGGACGCCTGCTCGTGGTGCGTGAGGGCATAACCACGGTCCTTGTAATACTTCCAGCGCCGCCGCCCCTGCGCCACATCGTCCTCGTCCCGGCCAATCAACTCGATCAGTCGCTGGTACTTCTCGAATCCGGCCGGCAGTTGCAGCGTCAGGTTGACAAGGACCTGCGAGCGATTGGGTTCGACCCGCAGGGTGGACAGCTGTTCGGTCAGCACGATGGGTGACATGGCGAGCGTTTCAGGCCTCGCGTCATCACGGCAGTGGGCCAGGAAATCCGCCGCGGAAAAGGTCCAGAGCAGTTGGTCCAGGCGGCCGATCTGTTGCGCGTCACCCAGCACCACGGCCTTGGCGTCGCGGCCGGACATCTTGCGCAGCAGCCGGCAGCTGTAGGCCAGTTTGTCCGCCAGGTGCAAATGAAAGGCGATCTCGGTCACGTGCGCGCGCCACCTCGCTTGCCGGATTTCCCCTGGCCAGCGGGCGTGGTTGGCGCGGCTGAAGCCAGGGTCAGCAGGTATTGCACCAGCAGCCCGATCGGCCGGCCCGTCGCACCCTTGGCGGCACCGCTCTTCCAAGCGGTGCCGGCGATGTCAAGATGGGCCCAGTCAAACTTGCCGGCAAAACGCTGCAGGAACTTGGCGGCAGTCACGGCACCGGCTGCGCGTCCGGCCACGTTGGCAACGTCGGCGAAATTGGTTTTCAGCCCTTCGGCGTAGTCCTCGTCGAGCGGCATGCGCCAGCATGGATCGGCCGCCGCCTCGCCCGCTGCGTACAGGGCCCGGGCCAGGCTGTCGGACGTGGAGAACATGCCGCTGCGCACCGCGCCAAGCGCGATCACGCAGGCCCCGGTCAGCGTCGCGATATCGATCACCGCGCGCGGCTTGAAGCGCTCGGCATAGGTCAGCGCATCGCTGAGAATGAGCCGGCCTTCCGCGTCGGTGTTCAGGATTTCGATGGTCTGCCCGCTCATGCCGGTCACCACGTCGCCCGGTTTGATCGCCAAACCGCCCGGCATGTTTTCGCAGGTCGGGATCAAGCCGACGACATTGATGCTGGGTTGCAGTTCGGCCAGGGCCGCAAACACGCCCAGCACCGAAGCCGCGCCACCCATGTCGAACTTCATCTCGTCCATTTCGGCGGCTGGCTTGATGGAGATGCCCCCGGTGTCAAAGGTGATTCCTTTTCCGATCAGCACCACCGGCGCCTCGCTGCGCGCGGCCCCGTCGTAGCGCATTTCGATGAACCTGAGCGGCTCTCTCGATCCCTGCGCCACCGCCATGAAGGCGCCCATCTTCAGTTTCGCCACGGCCGCGGGCAGCAACACCCGGGTTTTCATGCGCCGGTGTTTGCCCAGCGCCAAGGCTGTCTTCGCCAACATCGTGGGCGTTGCATGATTCGCCGGTCGGTTCGCCCATTCCTTGGCCAGCTCGACACCCTTGACCACGGCACAGGCCCTGCGAAATTCCTCTTGAGAAGCGGCTGCATCGGCGACCCCGACCAGCACCTGCTGCAAGCTGCGCGGTTCCGGCTTGGACTTGGTCGTGACATACGCATAACTGCCTTCGGCCACGGCAGTCAGCGCAGCCTGAACCCGACCCGGGCCGGGCAGCGCCGCCAGGCACAGCGTCAAGCGCTTGATCGGGAATCCCTTAAGGGCGGCGGTGCCGGCCACCACCGCTTGCCGCACCTGCTGCGCCGAGCCATCACCGGCACCGCAAAAGGTCAGTCGCCGACTCGTCACGCCCGCGGGCTGGTACAGCTGCAACAACTTGCCGGCCTTGGTCAACAGGTCGCCGGACTTCAAAGCCTGTTGGGCCAGCGCATCGATCGGCCCGTCTGCCGGCTTGTAGGAATCAGGCAGCACGACGAGCAGTGCATCGGACTCCGATGCGGCCGCTGCGCCAAAGTCCAGGGCGAGCAATTCAAAGTTCATAATTCAGCGTTTCCTTCGCATTGATGTTATTCCATTCCTCAATTCGCCGAGAGCTTGCGCGCACCTTTGGCGCGACGCTGGTTGTCCTGGTCACCATCGTGATCACGATGCTGCTGATCCGCACGTTGGGCATGGCTTCGCTCGGCAAGGTGAATCCGTCCGAGGTGCCCCTGGTGCTTGGCTACACCATGTTGGGCAACCTGCCGGTCGTGCTGGCGCTCAGCCTGTTCATCGCCGTGATGGCCAGCCTGTCCCGCATGTACCGCGACAGCGAAATGATCATCTGGTTCTCCAGTGGCCGCAGCCTGATCAGCGTGTTCCGGCCGCTGTTTCGCTTTGCCTGGCCGATTCTCCTTGTGATTGCGCTGCTGGCCCTGCTGGTGCTGCCATGGTCGAACCAGCAGGTTCACGATTTGCGCAAACGCTTTGAGAAGCGCGGCGATATCGAGCGCATCACCCCAGGCAAGTTCGAGGAATCCGCCAGTGGACGGCGCGTCTTCTTCATCGAGAAGGAGACCACGGACAGCCAAACTGGATCGAACATCTTTATCGCCGCCACCGATGGCGGTCGTGAAACCATCACCTCGGCGCGTCACGGCAGGATCGAGACCAGGGGTGAAGAACGCTATATTCTTCTGGAGCGCGGCCAGCGCCTCGAGACAACGGCTGATCGCAGCAAATTGCGGGTCGCGGAGTTCGCCGAGTTCGGCATTGCGATCACCGGGGACCGGCTTGACCCGCAGGCCGAGCTTCCGGCACGCTCACGCTCGTCCTGGTCCCTGCTGTTCGATCCAACGCCGATCAACCTGGGCGAATTGTCATGGCGTTTCGGCTTGATTCTTGCGGCCGTCAATTTCCTGGTGATCGCCGCGGCCACTTCGACCATCAATCCGCGTGTCGGGCGCGGCGGCGGACTGCTGCTGGCGCTGTTCGCTTTCATCGTCTACTTCAACCTGCTGAACCTGGGACAAAGCTGGATTGGCTCGGGGCGCCTTTCCATGCGCAACTTCATGCTGTCCCTGCATGGCGGTGCCCTGCTGCTTGGAATTTTCTGGATTGGCGCGCGCCACCACAACATCAGCCTGCGCTGGCTCTGGGCTCGCGCCCTGGCGCAACGGACGCCGGCCAGGCCATGAAAATTATCCGGCGCATGATTTACCGCGAGTCGCTGCGCGCCATTGCTTTTGTGACGACCGGATTTCTCGGGCTGTTCTTTTTCTTCGATTTTGTCGACGAGATTCAGAACATCGGCGCGGGTGGCTACGCGCTGACCCAGGCCTTCCTCTATGTCCTGTTGCTGCTGCCCGGGCGGCTCTACGAGCTGCTGCCGATCACGGTCCTGATCGGCACCATCTTTGTCATGGCGCGTCTGGCCCAGGGTTCGGAGTTCACCATCCTGCGCACGAGCGGACTTGGACCCTGGCGCGCCCTGCGTTCGCTGCTGCTGTTTGGCCTGGCGTTTTTCGTCCTGACCTTTGCCATCGGCGACTACCTGGCGCCGCAGACCAACCGCACGGCTCAGTTGATCAAGGCACGGCTCCAGGGCCGCATCAGCACCGGACAAACCGGCGCCTGGCTGAAGGAACGCCAGGCCGACAACAGCATCGCCGTCAATATTGGCGCCCTGGACCCCGCGGGCACGATGCTGTCGGTGCGCATCTTTGAGTTCAATGCCCAGGGGATGCTTTCCTCCGTGACCGAGGCCGCCAGGGCGCGCTTTGGCAAGGACAAGCATTGGGAGCTGGAGGAAGTGCATCGCGACGAACTGGACGGGGCGGTGAACGGCCTCGGGCGGGTTCGTCGAGTCGAGATGGCGCGCATGACCTGGGGCTCCGGGATCAGTGAAGACATGGTCTCGACGGCCCTGCTCAAGCCTGACCGCATGAGCACGATCAACCTGTTTGTCTACATCCGGCATTTGCAGGCCAACGGCCAGTCGGCTCAGCGCTACCAGATCGAGTTCTGGCGCAAGGCCTTTTATCCGCTGGGTTGCGTTGTGATGGTGATGCTGGCACTGCCGTTCGCCTACCTGCGCTTTCGCTCCGCCGGCATCTCGACCTATGTCTTTGGCGGCGTGATGGCCGGGATCAGCTTCTTTCTCCTGAACAATGTCTTTGGCTACATCGGCAACCTGCAGAACTGGTCGCCCTGGCTGACGGCGGCGGCCCCTGGAATGATCTACTTCGCCGCCTCGCTCGCCGCGTTCGGCTGGCTGGTGCGGCGCCACTAGCGGCCACTGGCGGCAGCCATGCCTCATCCGCGCATCGGTATCGTCCTGCTGGCCCACGGCTCGAAAGACCCGGCCTGGCGCGAGCCGGTCGAGCAGGTCGCGGCGCTGATCCAGACCATGAATGGCGCAGCGCTGGTGCGATGCGCCTATCTGGAATTGAATCCGCCCGACCTGCCGAGCGCTGTGAAACAGCTCAGGCTGGCTGGCGCGGCGGCGATCCATGTGGTTCCGCTGTTTTTCGGCGTCGGCAAACATTTGCGACAGGATTTGCCGCGGCTGGCGCAGGAATTGCGCGACGCGAACCCCGGTCTGCCGATCACGGTGGCCAAGGCGCTGGGTGAAGACCCGCAAGTTCTCGAATGGATTGCCCGGCGCGCGCTGGCGGGCGAAGCGCAGCGACACTAGGTCGGCGGCGGCCATGCATCCTTAGAATCGGCGCATGAACCTCCACCAGTTTCGCTTCGTGCAGGAAGCGGTGCGACGCAACCTGAACCTGACCGAGGCGGCGAAGGCGCTGCATACCTCGCAGCCAGGCGTGTCCAAGGCGATCATTGAACTGGAGGAGGAGCTCGGCATCGAGATCTTCGCGCGCCACGGCAAGCGGCTGAAACGGGTCACCGAACCCGGCCAGCATGTGCTGAAGAGCGTGGACATCATCATGCGCGAGATCGGAAATCTGCGGCGCATCGGCGAGCAGTTCAGCGCAGAGGACAGTGGCACCTTGTCCATTGCCACCACTCACACGCAGGCCCGTTACGTCATGCCGCGCCCACTGGCGCGGTTGCGCGAGGCTTACCCGAAGGTGAACATCAGCCTGCACCAGGGTTCGCCGGATCAGGTGGCACGGATGCTGCTCGACGACGTCGCCGAGATTGGTGTCGCCACCGAGTCGCTGGCTGAGTACAACGAACTGGTCACCCTGCCCTGCTATGAATGGGAACATGTTCTGGTGTTTCCCGATACCCATCCGCTTTGCCGAAACAAGCAGATCAGCCTGGAGGACATCGCCGCCGAGCCCCTCATCACCTACCACCCGTCCTTCACCGGCCGCACCCGGATCGACCTGGCCTTTGCCGCACGCCAGCTCAAACCGCGCATCGCGCTCGAAGCGCTTGATTCCGATGTCATCAAGACCTACGTGCGTCTTGGCATGGGAGTGGGCATCGTCGCCGAGATGGCAATGCGCGAAGGTCTGGACCCGGACCTGGTGGTTCGACCCGCCGGGCAGTTGTTCGGCCGAAATCTGGCCCGGGTCGCCTTCAAGAAAGGCACCTACCTGCGCAACTTTGTTCTCAAGTTCGCCGAACTGCTGAGCGACCGGCTCAACGCCAAGTTGATTGAAAAGGCACTGGCCGGGCACCATGAGGACTATGAGTACTGAAACCCTGAGTGGAGCTGGACCGGACGGCGTGGTCGCGCGCACGCCGGCGCTGCGGACCAAGTTGCCGGCGGTCGGCACCACCATCTTCACCGTCATGTCGGCGCTGGCCAGCGAAAAAGGCGCCGTCAATCTTGGCCAGGGCTTTCCTGATTTCGACTGTGATCCGGCGCTGGTGCAAGCGGTCAGCAACGCCATGACGCAAGGACTGAACCAGTATCCGCCGATGACCGGTGTGCCCGCGCTGCGCGAGGCCATGTCGGCGAAGATCGAGGCGCTGCATGGTCGTCGCTACCGTGCCGCCGATGAAATCACCATCACGGCCGGCGCGACACAGGCCATCCTGACCGCCATCCTGGCCGTGGTGCGTGCCGGTGACGAGGTCATCGTGCTGGAACCCTGCTACGACAGCTACGTGCCCAACATCGAGCTCTCCGGTGGCACGGTGGTGCGCGTGCCGCTGACTCCCGGCAGTTTTCGTCCTGACTTCGACCGCATCGGTGCCGCCATCACTGGCAGAACCCGGGCCATCCTGATCAACTCGCCGCACAACCCGAGCGCAACCATCTGGTCCGAGGCCGACATGCTGCGCCTGCAGGAGTTGCTGGCGCCGAGCGAGGTGCTGGTCATCAGCGACGAGGTCTACGAGCACATGGTGTACGACGGCAACATGCACCTGAGCGTGGCGCGCTTTGCTGGCCTGGCGGCGCGCGCCTTTGTCGTTTCGAGTTTTGGCAAGACCTACCATGTGACCGGCTGGAAGGTGGGAACCGTGGCCGCTCCCGCGTCGCTGACGACCGAATTCCGCAAGGTGCACCAGTTCAATGTGTTCACGGTGAATACTCCGGTGCAGCATGGACTGGCAAGCTACATGGCCGATGCCCGTCCCTATCTGGAACTGCCGGCGTTCTACCAGCGCAAGCGCGATCTGTTTCGCGCCGGCCTGGCGCGCACCCGGCTGCGCCTGTTGCCGAGCGAAGGCAGCTACTTCCAGTGCGTCGATATCTCCGCTCTGCGCGGCGCCGAGCGCGATCTGGGCGAAACCGAGTTCTGCAAATGGCTGACCAGCGAAGTCGGCGTTGCGGCGATCCCGCTGTCGGCCTTTTACGGCGATGGGTTCGACCAGCGCGTGGTGCGGTTCTGCTTTGCCAAGAAAGAAGAAACGCTGAACCAGGCTCTTGAGAGACTGGCTCGGCTTTGACGACCGTCCACAAGGCTAGACCTGAAGCTGGGCCCAGATCTCGTAGTTTCGGCATCAGCTGTTGAGGTGAGTCCATAGCTTTTCCAGCCGTTTGGCACTGACCGCCTGCGGGGTTCGCAGTTCCTGAGCAAAGAAACTCACCCGCAGCTCCTCCAGCAGCCAGCGGTATTCGTCCATGCGCGCGTCGGCTGCACCCTTGCGCTGCGCCAGCAGCCGCCAGTAACGCTGCTCCAGCGCTGACACCTCGGCCATCTTTGCCGCGTCTCGCGGCGCATCGGCACGCAGCTTGTCCAGTCGCAGCGCGATCGCCTTCAAGTAGCGCACATGGTGCTGCAACCTGACCCAAGGCGTCAGCAGCAGAAAGCGCCTGGGCATGAGCCGCTGCAGCTGCTGCTGAACATCGGCCAACACCTCGGCGCTCGGGCGCGAGTCTCGCAGTTTGCGCAGAACAATCGCCTGCTCCTGCAGGATCGCCGCGGCGAGGCGGGCCACCTCCTGCGCAATCAGGGCAAATCGCGCCCTTCCCTCGTTCAGTCGTATGGCGAAAGCCTCAGAATTGTCCGGCAGCGGCTCAGTCAGGAATGCGCGCTCCAGCGCTAGGTCGGCGATCTGTTGCTTCAGTTCATCGGCGCCCGCCGCGTCCGCTCCAGCCGCGGCATGCCGCGCCGATTGGGCGTAAATCAGGGAGAGCTTTTGCAGATCCGGGATGGCCCGGTCCAGAAACTTGATCGCCTCCTTCAGTTGCAGCGCAAACAGGCGCCGCAGCCCTTCGCGGTGCCTGGAAGCGGCCAGACTAGGCTGGTCAAAGACCTCGATCGTGACTGCGTCGCCCAGATCGACCAACGCGGGAAAGCCTATGAGCGACTGCGAACCCTGACCAATTTCCAACAGTTCGGGCAGTTCGCCAAAGGTCCATGCCGTGTAGCGCTGAGCGGTGCCTGGCGTATCCGCATGAATCGTGGCCAGGGCCTGGAACGCTCCGCGCGCCAGTGTGCCAAGCTCGGCCTTTAAGGCCGGCAGGCTTCTGCCCTGGGCCAGTTGCCGGCCATGTTCGTCAAGCACCCGCAGATGCATGAATGAGTGCGGGCTGAGCATCTCCAGCCTGAAATCGGCGGCCTTGACGTCGAGCTGCGTCTCCTCGCGAACCAACAGCCGCAGGGCCTCCTGCAACGAGCCTGATGCAAAGCGATGCGGCTCGCATAACAGCGCAGTGAAACGACGCGCAGTCTCGGGCAGCGGAATCAGCCTGCCGCGCACCTTCTGCGGCAAAGTCTTCAGCAATGCCAGCAGCTTGTCGTTGAGCATGCCCGGAACCAGCCACTCACAACGCTCCTCGGACGCCTGATTCAGGACAAGCAGCGGCAGCGCGACGCTTAGCCCATCGCGCGAATCACCCGGTTCGTGCAGGTAGGAGGCCAGGCAGTCGACAGCACCCAGACGCAGCGTCTTCGGAAACGATTCAGTGGTGATTCCCGCCGCCTCATGGCGCATCAGTTCGTCACGGGTCAGGAACAGGAGTTTGGGCTGCAGCCTGGACGCCTCCGCGTACCAGTCCTCGAGCTGCCGCCCGGTGCAGACCTGCGCCGGTAACTGCTGATCGTAGAAACTGAAAATCAATTCGTCGTCAACCAGCACGTCCTGGCGCCGCGACTTGTGCTCAAGCTCCTCGACCTTGGCGATGAGACGGCGATTCGCGGCAAGAAACGGCAGGGTGCGCTGCCAGGCTGCCGGCGCCCCGTCACCAACCAGCGCTTCCCGGATCATCAGTTGCCTCGCGCCAGCGGGATCGACCCGGGCGTAGCTGACGCGACGCCCGCTGTACACCAGCAGGCCATAGAGCGTGGCGCGTTCCAGAGCCACCACTTCGGCCGCCTTGCTCTCCCAGTGCGGTTCCAGCAGTTGCCGTTTCAACAGGTGCGCGCCAACCTGCTCCAGCCATTTCGGCTCGATCATGGCAATGCCGCGACCGAACAGGCGTGTCGTCTCCACCAGTTCAGCGCACATCAACCAGCGTCCCGGTTTCTTGCTCAGATGCGCGCCCGGATGCCGATAAAACTTGATGCCGCGCGCGCCAAGATAGACGTCCTCCTCGTCCATCTTGTTGCCAACGTTTCCGAGCAGGCCGGACAACAGGGAAAGATGCAGTTGCTCGTAGCTTGCCGCTGCCTGGTTCATCGGCCAGCGCAGCTCGGCCACGACCGCAAGAAGTTGCGAATGGACGTCACGCCATTCGCGGACCCGGCGCAGGCTGATGAAGTTCTGGCGCAGCAGCTGCTCGTACTGCCGGTTCGAAAGCTTGTGGGTAGAGGTCCCCTCACCCCTGCCCTCTCCCGGAGGGAGAGGATCAATACTCCCTCTCTCGCCTGCGGGCGAGAGTTGGGGTGAGGGTGCAGGCCTCCCTCTCCCGCCTGCGGGAGAGGGTTGGGGTGAGGGTCGACCGCCGCGCGCCATGTCGAGCCACTTCCATAGTTTCAGATAGCCGGAAAACTCGCTCTTCTCGTCGTCGAATTTGGCGTGCGACTGGTCGGCGCCGGTCGGCGCCTCGAGCGGCCGCTCGCGCACATCCTGCACCGACAGTGCGCTGGCAATCACCAGCACTTCATCGAGCGCACCGCGGCGGCTGGCTTCCAGCAGCATGCGCCCAACCCGTGGGTCGAGCGGCAGGCGCGCGAGATGCTTGCCAACCTCGGTCAAGCCATTGGACTCATCCACCGCACCCAGTTCGGCGAGCAACTGGTAGCCGTCAGCAATGGCGCGACGCTGCGGTGCTTCGAGAAAAGGAAAGACTTCGACCTCGCCCAGGCGCAGGGACTTCATCCGCAAAATGACGGCAGCGAGCGAAGAACGCAAAATCTCCGGGTCGGTGAAGGGCGGGCGCGCAGCAAAATCGGCTTCATCGTAGAGCCGAATGCAGATGCCGTCGGCAACCCGGCCACAGCGCCCGGAGCGCTGGTTTGCCGAGGCCTGGCTGATCGGCTCCACCAGCAGCCGCTCCACCTTGCTGCGGTAGCTGTAGCGTTTGACGCGCGCCATTCCGGGGTCGATCACATAGCGGATGCCTGGCACCGTGAGCGACGTCTCGGCAACGTTGGTCGCCAGAACAATACGCAGGCGATGATCCGGCTCGAAAATACGTTCCTGCTCGGCCTGCGACAGGCGGGCAAACAGCGGCAGGATTTCGGCCTGGCGCCGCACTGGATGATGGCTGAGGTGCCCGCGCAGGTGCTCCGCCACCTCGCGGATCTCGCGTTCGCCCGGCAGGAACACCAGGATGTCGCCGCTGCCTCCCCCCTGCGCCCTTCCCCATAGTTCATCGACGGCATCGGCGATGGCATCGGCCAGGCCATGGTCGCGTGTTTCCACAAATGGGCGGTAGCGCAATTCGACCGGAAACATGCGCCCCGAAACCTGGATCACCGGCGCGGGCTGGCCGGCGCTGGCGAAATGGGTGGCAAAGCGCTCGGCGTCGATGGTGGCCGAGGTCACGACCACGCGCAAATCGGGCCGGCGCGGCAGGATTTCCTTCAGGTATCCAAGCAGGAAGTCGATGTTCAGGCTGCGCTCATGCGCCTCATCGATGATCAGCGTGTCGTAGGCAAGCAGCAGCGGATCGGATTGGGTCTCGGCCAGCAATATTCCGTCCGTCATCAGTTTGATCGAAGCGTCGCGCGAAAGCCGGTCCTGGAAGCGGATCTTGTGGCCCACCACTTCGCCTGGGACGGTGCCAAGCTCCTGCGCCACGCGTTTGGCGACGCTTGTGGCCGCGATGCGTCGCGGCTGGGTGTGCCCGATGAGCTTGCCGACGCCGACCGGCTGATTCAGCCGCCCGCGCCCCATGGCCAGCGCGATCTTGGGCAATTGCGTCGTCTTGCCGGAACCGGTCTCGCCACAGACGATGATGACCTGATTCGATTCAATCGCCGCCGCGATCTCGTCGCGCCGCGCCGACACCGGTAGCGAATCGGGGAACTCGATCAGCACAGGAAACGAAAAGAAACTCTCATCACATGCACAGCAGGCCATCCCGATACGATGCGGTCCCACCGCTCGCGCGGCTCATTTCCAGGCAATCAAATCGAAGCCCTTTCTGCCGTGGACCCGGTAAACAGAAAAGTTCTGTTCATCCAGCGTCAGGATGGCCATGCAGCCCGTGGCCTCGGCCAACCAGACCATTGCCAGATCGGCGTAGTCGGGGTCCAGGTCGGCGTACTTGGAGGCCAGAGCCATGACGCGCTGATGCATGAAGGCGTCCGCCGCAGCGACTTGCAGCGCCCCGCTGGCAACGGCAGCCAGAAATTGCTGACGTTGCGTGCCCTTGAGGAAGAAGCATGTCTCAACCACAACCGCTTCCACGGTGATCAAAGGCTCGGTGTGCAGGCTTAGCCACTGTCGCGCCGCCTGATGCCACGGCTGGCGCCGATCAAACAGCGAGACCAGGAATCCTGTGTCAACCAGTCCCTGGGTGAAAACCGGCTTCACGACGCTTGTCGCCGCAGACCAACGGGTTTCCGAGCCAATTCGCGCAGGGCGGTTTTCGAATAGGGGATGGACCTTCCCTTGGGCAGACCTAGTCGGGCCGAGGTATCCGCGAAAGCCAGCAGCGGATGCCCGTTCGACGCGCGCCGTGCGCCGAGCCAAGCTTTGAGCGCGCCCTGCACCACCTGGGACTTGGACATACCCAAAGCCTCGCAGTGGCGCGCCAACTCGCTTTCAATCTGGACGGGAAGGCGTACGGTCAGTGTCATGGCAAATGCAATACAAAGAAAGGAGTCATTGTATTACAAGCAAGAATCGACCCTCACCCCAGCCCTCTCCCGCAAGCGGGAGAGGGAGGCATGGGGCTCCCTTTCCCCCGTACTCGGGGGAGAGGGTTGGGGAGAGGGGCGACGGCCAGCCGGGCCAAGAGCCACAGTAAATCCAGAATATCATGATGAAGCCCGTTCGTTGAACGGGAGTTCTCCCTGGTTTGCCACCACCTGGTCCCTGCCACTACGCCGCATGTCCGCCGTTTTCAACTTCACCTTCGTGCCCTGGTTCCGCTCGGTGGCGCCTTACATCCACAAGTTCCGGCATCAGACCTTTGTCGTGGCGATTGCCGGCGAGGCGATCGCCGCGGGCAAGCTGCACAACCTGGCGCAGGACCTGGCCTTGATCCAGAGCATGGGCGTGCGCATCGTGCTGGTGCACGGCTTTCGACCCCAGGTGAACGAGCAGTTGCGCGCCAAGGGCCATGAACCGCGGTTCAGCAACGGCATGCGCATCACCGATCCGATCGCGCTGGACTGCGCGCAGGAGGCTGCCGGACAACTGCGTTACGAAATCGAGGCCGCTTTCAGCCAGGGTCTGCCCAACACCCCGATGGCCGACAGCACGGTACGGGTGATCTCGGGCAACTTCATCACGGCGCGCCCGATCGGCATCGTCGACGGGGTCGATTTTCAGCATTCAGGCGTGGTGCGCAAGGTCGATGTGACCGGCATCAAGCGTGCGCTGGACATGGACGCAATGGTGCTGCTGTCGCCCTTCGGCTTCTCGCCCACGGGTGAGGCCTTCAACCTGACGATGGAAGAGGTGGCAACCTCGGTCGCCATAGCGCTGGCCGCCGACAAGCTTGTTTTTGTCGTCGAAGTTCCCGGAATTCGCACCCGTCCGCTCGAACCCGAGGGTGAGGACAATCCGATCGACACCGAGTTGCCGCTCGACCTTGCAGAGCAGATCCTGCAGCAGGCGCCGCCCGGGCTAAGGCCCACCGATACCGCGTTCTATCTGCAGCATTGCGTCAAGGCCTGCAAGGCCGGTGTCGAGCGCAGTCACATCATTCCGTTCGCCGTCGATGGCTCGCTGCTGCTCGAAGTCTACGTGCACGACGGCATCGGCACCATGGTGGTTGACGAGAAGCTAGAAAACCTGCGCGAGGCGACCGCCGATGACGTGGGCGGCATCCTGCAACTGATCGAGCCCTTTGAACAGGACGGCACCCTAGTCAAGCGCGGGCGCACCGAGATCGAGCGCGATATCGACCACTACACCATCCTGGAGCACGACGGCGTCATCTTCGCCTGCGCCGCGCTCTACCCCTATCCGGAAGCCGCTACCGCCGAGATGGCCGCCCTCACCGTGTCACCGCAAAGCCAGGGCCAGGGCGACGGCGAACGGATGCTCAAACGTATCGAGCAACGGGCCAAGGCCGCGGGCCTGGAAAGCATCTTCGTGCTGACGACCCGGACCACGCACTGGTTCCTGAAGCGCGGCTTTGTCCAGGTCGATCCTGAAGAGCTGCCCGAGGCGCGCAAGCGCAAGTACAACTGGGACCGCAAGAGCCTGGTGCTGCAAAAGCGCATCACGTAAGAATGCTGCCCCAGGCATGGGGCCGAGCCGGCCCGACCATCAACGCCAGAGACGCCTGAAAGTCATTGCCGCGACCAGTGCCATGGCAACAAAACACAGGAACGACCAGTTGGCGATCGACAGACCGAGAAAGGTCCAGTCCACCTTGGAGCAGTCGCCGCTGCCCTTGAAGATCATCGGGATGGCCCGTTGCAGAGGAAAGGTTTCGATCATTCCGTAAAAGTCGCGCCCGCAGGAAACCTGCTCGGGCGGATACCACTGCAGCCAGCTTTGCCGCGCCGCGACAAAAGCACCGAAACCGGCCAGCGGCAGCAACAGGGCTGAACCCGCAAGTTGGGCGCGGCGGCCGGGCGCAACCGCGGCGGCCGCGGCAACCAGCGCGATCAGCACCATCGCATAACGCTGCACGATGCACATTGGGCAGGGCTCCAGTCCCACGACATGCTGCAGATACAGGCCGAAGGCAAGCAGGCCGACACAGGCCAGCGCACACAGAACGAAGGCTTTTCTTGGGGAGAGAGTAAGCGTCATTTTGCGGGGGGGCGGGGCGGTACTGGCGCCACAGCCGCGCGGATTGTGACAGTATCCCGGTATCGGAGTTGCGCCCTGTGTGCCAGAGGTCTCATCAAACGTAGGGATGCAGAGCGTCCCTACAATTTTGGCTTCTGAATCTGACAGCTTCGACATCGAAAGGACAACAACATGGCACGGATGGTCAACTACGTCAAGCTGGGCAAAGAGGCCGAAGGGCTTGACTTTCCGCCCCATCCGGGCGAGCTTGGCAAGCGTATCTGGGAGGGCGTCAGCAAGGGGGCCTGGGCCGGCTGTCTCAAGCATCAGACCATGCTGGTGAATGAGAACCGGCTGAATCTGGCCGATGCGCGAGCGCGGCGATACCTGGCGCGGCAGATGGAGAACCACTTCTTCGGCAGCGGCGCCGACGTTGCGCAGGGCTACGTACCGCCACCGAGTTGATCGCGCCGCGCCATGGTCGCAACAACGGGTTCGCCCGCGGCCGCGTTGCACGGCCCATGGTTCGGGCGGACGAGTTGGTGCATCCTGGACCTCGCGGGTGATGGTTCAGCCGGGCGGTTCCTGACAGTCTGGCAGGCCTGGCGCGCAACTGCGGACCGACCCAGGTTGCTGCACCACGTGCTGGTGGCAAGCGATGCGCAGTTGCTGTTGCGATGCGCCGAAGGTAGCGAAAGCAATCACCCTGAACTCGGCAAGCTGCTGGCGGCTGCAGCCTACGGTTTGACCCGCGGCGTGCAGCGACTTTCGTTTGAAGCAGGCCATGTCACGCTCACCCTCGCTCTTGGGTCGATGCCCAATCTGCTGCGGCAGTTGCAGTTGCAGGCCGATCGGTTGCTATGGAGCGTCGGCACAGGCAACTCGTCACTGCAACCGAGCAACATCGATCATGTCAAGAGCCTGGCACGACTCTGTCGCCGTGGCGCCGCGCTTGGCCTCGACCTGGGGCCACAGAGTTCGAGTCGGTCGCCACTGTCGAACGAGCAAATGGCGCCCCTGTTCAGGCAGTGCGGATTCGTTCCTACGGATTCGGTTCGCGGGCCAGGCGAATGGGAACTCGACGCCGTTTTCGCTCCTTCGTGGCGGGACAAGACCGGCCCGTCCTTGGCCGCACCGTTGCCACGGACGCCGGCAACTCAACGCTGTGTGGTCGTCGGCGCCGGACTAGCCGGCGCCGCCGTAGCCGCGAGCCTGGCGCGCCGCGGTTGCCTGGTGCAGGTACTGGACGCCGGAGCCGCGCCTGCGAGCGGCGCATCGGGTCTTCCGGTCGGGCTGCTCACGCCCCACTTCTCGGCCGACGACAACGGCTTTTCACGCCTGACCAGGGTTGGCGCGCGCATGACCTGGCAGGTGGTCGCTCGACTCCTGCCTCACGGTCTGGACTGGAATCTGACGGGCGTTCTGGAGATTCGACCTGCGGAGAAGATGCGCAAGGTGGCCGAACCTGCTGACGACGCTTGGCCCGGAATGCGCGACTGGGATCGGCCCGCTTCAGACGAGCAGTTGCGTCTCGCCGGGCTAGCGGCGACCAGCGCGGCGCGATGGCATCAGCAGGCGGGCTGGATTCGAGCGGAGGCGCTGGTTCGTGCCCTGCTGGACAGCGCCGGAGTGACTTTCCGCGGCCGTTCGCCGGTTGCTGCTGTCAACCGTGGCACCAATGGTTGGGAGTTGCTGCGCGCGGACGGCGCAGTACTGGCAACTGCAGATCTGGTGGTGGTTGCGGCGGGAGTGAGCAGCGACGCCTTGCTGTCAGGAATACTCCATCTGCAGGCGCTTCATGGACAGGTCTCCTGGGGTATGCAAACCGGTTCGACCGAGGGGCTTCCTGATACTCAACGCCAAGGGACGCCGGCGGCCCTGCATTGCGCCCTGCCGCCGTTCCCGGTTCATGGCAAGGGCAGCCTGATCTCGGGAATTGCACTGCCGAGCGGGACGGCCTGGTACATCGGTGCAAGTTATCGAAGGGGCCAGTTCGAAGCAACTGGCAGCGCCGATGAGCATCGCGAGAATCTGGCGCGGCTCGCAACCATTCTTCCTGCCAGCGCCGCCGCCCTGCGCGGTCAATTTGATGCGGGCGAGGTCACGGCCTGGTGCGGAACCCGTGCCACGACGCCGGACCGCCTTCCGATCGCCGGACGCATTGAGACCGGTCCCCATGCCGGTCTGTGGGTCTGCACCGGGATGGGCTCGCGCGGTCTGTCGTTTGCGCTTTTGTGCGGTGAGCTGCTGGCCGCCCAGATGAACGACGAGCCCTGGCCGCTCGAGCGCAGCATCGGCCTGGCCCTGTCGCCGGAACGATTCAACAGGGCTCAGACATGAGCTTATGCGGATAAGCGCAAAACAAATCAATCCTTGGTTCATGGGCGCCACCGCCTTAGAGTTGCGCCTGCTGTTCCCGGCCGGCCTCCGGCTGGGTCGCCCTTATCTCGCCGCTTCATGTACCAATACACCGCGTTCGACCGGCACTTCATTCGCCAGCGCGCCGCCCAGTACCGCGACCAGCTCGAACGCAACCTCGCCGGAAAGCTTGGCGATGACGAATTTCGCCCGCTGCGGCTGCAAAACGGCTGGTACATCCAGCGCCACGCGCCCATGCTCAGGGTCGCCGTCCCCTATGGCGAGCTGAGTTCGGCGCAGTTACGGATTCTGGCGCGCATAGCACGCGAGTTCGACCGCGGCTACGGCCACTTCACGACCCGGCAGAACATCCAGTTCAACTGGATTCCCCTGGACCGAAGCGCCGATGTGATGGACCTGCTGGCCTCGGTCGACATGCACGGCATCCAGACCAGCGGCAACTGCATCCGCAATATCACCAGCGACGAACTGGCCGGCATCGCGATTGACGAGATTGTGGACCCGCGGCCGTTCTGCGAAATCCTGCGCCAGTGGAGCACGCTGCAGCCCGAATTTGCCTTCCTGCCACGCAAGTTCAAGGTGGCGATCACCGGCGCGCTGGAAGACCGGGCCGCGACTTCATGGCACGACGTCGGCCTGCACATGCTCAAGAACCCGGCGGGCGAATCCGGCTTCCGTGTGCTGGTGGGCGGTGGCATGGGGCGCACGCCGGTCATTGGCAGCACCATCCGAGAATTCTTGCCCTGGGACCAGATGCTGAACTACATGGAGGCCATCGTCCGCGTCTACAACCGCTATGGCCGGCGCGACAACATGTACAAGGTGCGGATCAAGATCCTGGTGAAGGCCGAGGGCCAGAAGTTCATCGACGTGGTGCAAGCCGAGTACGCGGCGATCATCGATCAGGACGGCGCGCGCCACACCATCACGCAGGCCGAATACGCCCGGGTCGCCGCATCATTCCTGCCGCCAGTGTCAGGCGTACCGACGCTGGGAAGCTCGCACAAGGTTGCCAATGTCCTGCAGGCCGCTGCCAGCGACTCGGCGGGCTTCGAGCGCTGGCTCAAGCAGAACGTCGCGCCGCATCGGGACGCTTCGCTGCGTGCCGTCACCCTGTTGCTGAAACGCCTCGGTCAGGCGCCGGGCGACGCCACGGCCGATCAGCTTGATGCCGCGCCGATCTTGCCGAGCGGTTCTCCTGCGGCGAAGCACGCGTGACCCACGACCAGAATCTGCTGTTGCCATGGGTCTCATGCGAGCGGCTGCCTAAACTCTGGCAGGCCGCTCGAAAAGCGAAGTACGGACAGAACAACATCCGTTTGCTGACCGACATGATCGCCTGCCCTGGCGGCGACTTCTGCGCGTTGGCCAACGCGCGCTCAATCCCGATTGCCGCAGCCATTGCCGAGCGCTATCAGGACATGGACGAACTGCACGACCTGGGAGAGATCGACCTGCATATCTCGGGTTGCATCAACTCCTGCGGGCACCATCACAGCGGCCATATCGGCATTCTGGGTGTCGACAAGGACGGCCAGGAGTGGTACCAGATCACGCTGGGCGGGTCCGATGGCTCGACCTTGAGCGGCGAGCCCACGCCGGGCAAGGTGCTCGGCCCTTTTTTCAGCGCGGGCGAGGTGCCCGAGGTGATCGAGGCCGCGCTCGACGAATACCGGCGCCAGCACCAGGCGCAGGGGGAAAAGGCCGAAACCTTCATCGACACCTTGCGCCGGGTCGGCTTCGAGCGCTTCAAGCAGGCCGCCAACAGCGCCCGCTTTGCAGCAGCCCACGCAGCCTGAGGCTGGATCCATGAAACTGATCCAGTCGAGTGAACGGCCCGACGACGAGCCGCGATGGCGGGTGGTTGAACTGTTGAACGATGCCGATCCTCTGCTGCTTGCGCCGACTCTGGGGAGCGTGGATCGGGTGGACCTGTCCTTTCCGAAATTTTCTGACGGACGCGCTTTCAGCCAGGCCTGGCCGCTGCGCCGGCGCCTGCGCTTTCAAGGGGTGATTCGCGCCACGGGAGATGTGTTGGTGGACCAGTTGCTGCAAATGCAGCGCAGCGGATTCAGCGAGGCCGTGTTGCGTGAAGACCAGGACCTGGAGCTGGGTCAACGCCTGATGCAGCAGTTCACCGGCTTCTACCAGGGTGACGTCACCGATCCAACACCGCGCTTCGCCACGCCATTGACCGGGACCTGAACCGTATTACTGCTCGATTCGCGCAACGTCATCTGGTGGGCGGAAAACCCTGCGCTCAATCAAGGATTGGCCGCGCTGCCCAATCCGCGCATCGGCCGCGCCTAAAATGCCGGGGTCCGATTGACGCGTCATGCTCGAAACGTTACCGCGACAATTTCACTCATCAAAGACGTTCCCATGACCCATACCGTTACCGAGTCCTGCATCCGCTGCAAGTACACCGATTGTGTTGACGTCTGCCCGGTGGATTGCTTCCGCGAGGGGCCTAATTTTCTGACGATCGATCCAGACGAATGCATCGATTGCGCGGTTTGCATCCCTGAATGCCCGGTGAACGCCATCTACGCTGAAGAAGACGTTCCCGCCGACCAGCAACACATGACGGCGCTGAACGCCGAGCTTGCCGTCCTGCCCGGCTGGAAAAGCATCACCAAGCGCAAGGCCGCGCCGCCCGACGCCGACGAGTGGAAGGACAAGACCAACAAGCTGTCGGAACTGATTCGCTGAACCCATGTCCGCGCAACATTCGACTGTGGCCGACACAGCAACCTCAGGCGCGCTGATCGAAGCCGACGCTGTGGTCATCGGCGCGGGCCCAGTCGGGCTGTTTCAGGTTTTTGAGCTCGGCCTGCTCGAAATCAAGGCGCACGTCATCGACTCGCTGCCCTACCCGGGCGGCCAATGCGTCGAGCTCTATCCAGACAAGCCGATCTACGACATCCCTGCCGTGCCGGTCTGCACCGGCAGGGAGTTGACCGACAGCCTGCTCAAGCAGATCAAACCGTTCGGTGCGAGCTTCCATTTGAACCAGGAAGTGACCAGCCTGCGCAAACGCGAAGACGGGCGCTTCGAGCTTGAAACTTCCAAGGGAACAAGGTTCCTGAGCAAGTGCGTCATCATCGCCGCCGGTGTCGGCGCCTTCCAGCCAAGGCTGTTGCGGCTCGACGGGCTGGACAAGCACCAGGGCCGGCAGTTGCATTACCGGGTGCGCAACCCGGCCGAGTTCGCCGGCAAGAATATGCTGGTTGTTGGCGGCGGTGACTCGGCTCTCGACTGGGCCTTGAACTTCGCGGCCGAAGGGCCGAACAAGGCCGCCACGGTGACCCTGCTGCACCGGCGCGATGGCTTCAAGGCAGCGCCGGCCAGCATTGCCAGGATGCGCGCCATGTGCGACAGCGGACAGATGCGCTTTGTCGTCGGACAGGTCACTGGCATCGAGGAGCAGGGCGAGCGGCTGCTGGCCGCCACCGTGACCCAATCGGACGACAGCAAGGTGCGGATCGCGCTGGACCAGATGCTGGTGTTCTTTGGCCTGTCACCGAAGCTCGGGCCGATCGCCGAATGGGGACTGGACATCGAGCGCCGTCAGCTCAAGGTCGACACCGCAAAGTTTTCGACCAGCGTCCCCGGCATCTTTGCCGTGGGCGACATCAACAGCTACCCCGGCAAGAAGAAGCTGATTCTGTGCGGATTTCACGAGTGCGCGCTCGCCGCCTTCGGCGCCACGGCCTACATCTTTCCGGAGAAAAAAGTCTATCTTCAGTACACCACGACCAGCACCAAATTGCACAAGGTGCTGGGCGTCGAGAGCCCGGTTTTCGAGCCCGCCGACTGAATCGCGCGGCATCCCGCCCCGCTATAATTCCGCCCCTGTTCCTCGATAGCTCAGTTGGTAGAGCGCCGGACTGTTAATCCGTAGGTCCCAGGTTCGAGCCCTGGTCGAGGAGCCAGCTGCAACCAGCATAGACACTATCTTCATTGCTATCTAACTGATAGCGTGTGGACTCTTCTCAAAGTGCTGCACTCTGCCTTGTAGGCAATCTGTAGGCAACTTGCCCAAATGCAGCGCCAGCACCAGACAACAAAAAACCCAGCGGGTTTATGGCTGGGTCTGGCCGGGAGGGGGCCGGGTGCTCCCTTTACTGGTCTCCGACGGGTGCGCGTGAACATCGGCCAGTTGCGGCATGAAGCGCGGGCGTGCGCCTGAGTCGAGCGCAGGCGAGGCGGGACGGGGTGGTGGGGTGGGGGGGTGGGGGTGGGGGTGGGGGTGGCACCTGGTCTCGCTCGACAGGGCCGCCCCATCGCGAGGGGTCCCCGAATATGTACCTCCCCCCTATCTCGCTTTTTCTGCGGCGGCGAAAAAAATTTTCACCGGCGGCCAACTGATCGACCACGTCTTCCCCCATCTGCCAGTGCGCCAATGGGTACCCGGGAACCCGTAGAATGAAGACATGGACAAAGCAAGATCGCGGAAGATCTCGGATCTGATACGCCAAGCCGGGCTCACATGTGGAGCATGGGCAAGGACATCGCAAGCACCCTGCCTTCAACCCCCAGTTTCGCTCGTGACCGGAAACGGCCGTTGCCGATGGCACGGTGGCCTATCCACCGGCCCAAAGACCATCGAAGGCATAGCTAGATGGCGCCTGGGCACATTCAAAGGCGGCCAAGTCACAGCAGAACGCTATAGGTTAGCCCATGCCGCTCGCATAGCCCTAGACGAGCAGCCAGCAGGCGGCCATCACGCGCAACACCCTGGTCAACAAGCTGCCTGATCCGTTCCGCGCTTGGCCCGGGAGGTAGGTAGGCATCCGTGCCGAACGTAAGCGTTCCCACAGCGATCACGCACCGCGACGCCATCCTGCGGCGTATCGAAGACGGCGAACGGCTCGGCACAATCGCGGCAAGCCTGGGCGTCACCGCCTCAGCCATATCGCGGCAGCTAACCGGGGATGCAGACTACCGCCTGGCGCTGCAATGCGGGGTGGCTGCCCTGTTGGAACAGCAAGAAGAAGAGCTCGAACGCTCGTTCGATGGCGCAACGTACGCGCGCGCGAAGGAATTGCTCAGCCATGCCCGCTGGCTTGCAGAAAGGCTCGATCCGCAAACATGGGGGTTGCAGCGTCAGGCCGTGTCGGTGCATGCGAATGGCCCGGCCACGATCAAGATCATCAGTTGGGCTGAACATGACGCGTCTGCGTGAGCGCAATTGGGACGCCATGAAGGGACCCCGGGGCGGGGTTACATGTGCACTGTGGCACAAGGGTGGTCGTCGAGGGTTGGGACTCCTGCCTGGTCATTGCTGGGATGCCACCCTCACACAGGCTTTGATGTGTTGGCACCGTGTTAATCACACACGCCGCGCCGACAGGCATACACTGTTGACGAGTCCAACGAGGTTTGTCCGTCGAAGGTGGCGATCTTGGTTTCAGCCGGCTTGGCCTCGCGGCAGATAAACGCTAATCGTTAAGGGCTTTCCACGCGCCCCACTTCTGAGGAGCTAGACGTGACACCATTAAGCCTCCAGATAGCGATTGTCACTACACTTGCAATGCTGTGTTTCCCCGCAGCCGCGCAGTCCATCCTCTCGCAGAAGGATGAGTTCGCAAGAAACATCGAATTGACGGATATCAAATACACGTTTGGTGGTTTTGGCAACATGCTTATGATCAAAGTCAAACTGAAGAATCGTGGCACTGTCCAGCTTAAAGACTTTGTCTTCGAGTGCTTAACTTGGTCGGAGAGCGGGACGGTGCTAGATGGACCGCGCTACACGTTGTACCAATCTCTTGCGCCAGGACAGGCTAAGACTTTCCCCAGAGTCAGCATAGGGTTCATTAACTCACAGTCTTTACGCGCAAGTTGTGAGGTTATCAGCGCCACGAAACAAAACTGATAGCTTCCCATGAGGCAGATAGCTATTATTGAACCAGCCATCTTCATCAGAATCGCGAAGCTTTACTCTGAAGGGATGTCGCCACAAGAGCTCTACGAAGTTACGCGAGGCGTATGGTGCATTGCTCAGCGGCGAGAAACCGTTCAGCTGGCGTTGGCAGTAGCTGGTGGCATCATTCGTGAAGTTTTCGCCGTCGGTACTTGGCACCCTGCGGGAACAACGCCGTATTTCACGCGCCAACTGTCCGCAGTTCGCATTCCAGGAAGATGGGAGTTCGTGGGAGAACTCGCGTCAGATGCCGTGCGTTCCAAGTACGTTGGTCAGGTCGTCGCACACTATTTCAGCAGAGGCGCCGTTAACCCGATCACCTACGTCAATGCCTAAACGCGGGCGTGGTTCAAAAAGTTGTTGGGTAACACGGACAATGTGAATTTTGGATGGTTTGCCTATGACTCAACCGATGGCCACCCGAAAAAGTGTTACCCGATTTTGAACCACGCCCACGTCAAGCACCCCAGGCCGGGCCCACGCTTGCTACAGTGCGTGCGAACATGGCGTTTGAAAATCCTATTCCCGGGACTACAATTGGCCTGCGGCAATGTTCGCCGCCCCGGGGGAATGTCCCCTGGACGCCGAATCCAAGGATACCCCTCTCGAAAACGTCACGCATGGAGATACGCGGATGAATACGGTAAAGCAGTTGGCCAAGCAGTCACTTTGGGTAGTTATGAGCGCGGTTGCCTTGCTGTTCCTGGGACATGCAGGCTCCGTATTAAGCGATGAAATCAAAGTCACGGTGAGTGGCAATCAGGAAATCCCGCCAGTGACCACCTCTGCGACGGGAACCGGAACCCTCACTGTCGGAGCAGATAAGTCCATTGGCGGCGGCGTGACAACCGCCGGCATTGCCGTCACGGCAGCGCATATTCATGAGGCCCCGGCGGGCAAGACTGGCCCGATCGTCATTCCTTTGACCAAGACTTCCGATAACGTCTGGTCAATTCCGGCAGGCGTGAAATTTACCGATGCACAGTACGAAAGCTACATGGCCGGCAATCTTTATTTCAATATTCACAGCGCCGCCTACAAGGCCGGAGAACTTCGCGGCCAAATAAAACCGTAATCATCGCCTGGGCGACGCATTCGATGTCCCCACCGGCGAGTGCGTCCGCTCCAAGCTCGTTCAAAAACGGACGTCGCGTTGAATGGCACGAAGTGTCCGCTCCAACGCGGCGACGTAATCCGGCATCCTGATGTCCGGCATTACGCTTCATTCGATCACCTTATCGGCGCGCAACAGCAATTCCGGTGAAATCGTGAGACCGAGCGCCTTGGCGGTCTTGCGGTTAATGACCATCTCCAACAACGCAGGCTGCTCGACTGGAAGATCGCCCGGCTTCGCACCCTTCAAAATCTTGTCCACGTAAGTTGCAGCACGCCGGTAATGCTCGGCCAGGTTCTGCCCATAACTCATCAGGCCGCCCGCCTCCGTCATTTCCCGGTTCGAGAATATCGTAGGCAGACGGTTTTTAATCGCGAGGGTGGCGATCTGGTTTCGCTGCACGTCGAAAAAATCGTCCGGCGACACAATCAGTGCGCCCGTACGAGCGCGTGTCATTGCGGCGAAGCCGGCTTCGATCTGGCTCGCGGTGCTTGCTTCAACCGGCAAGACTTTCACGCCGGTTGTATACGCGGCCCCGTTAATTTGTTCCAGAATCAAGGCATCGCTCGCATTGAGCGGATTGATCAGCACGGCAACGCGCGATAATTTGGGAACCGCAACGCGCAATAGCTCAAGGTGCTTGCCGCTGACCTCTGTCACGAGGGTGGAAAGTCCGGTGATGGTTCCTCCCGGCCGGGAAAGGCTCCTGGCGAACCCTTCCCCGACCGGATCGGGAACTGCTACCAGCACAATGGGAATTGTATTTGTCGCCTGGTAGGCGGCCTGAACGCTTGGCGGTGCGCCGGCCACGATAACGTCCACCTTTAACCGCACCAGTTCCGCTGCCAGGCCGGGAAGGCGCTCATAGTTTCCGTCCGCAAAACGCCGCTCGATGACGCAGTTCCAGCCCTCGACATAACCGAGCTCACGCATGCCTTGCCGGAACCCCTCGTAAAATTGGGTGGACGACGAACCGGACGCGAGGAAGCCTATGCGCCAGACCTTGGGCTGCTGCTGACCGCACGATGCCAGTGGCGCGAGCGCGACGCCCGCGAGCATGGCACGCAGCAGGGTTCGCCGCGTGCGCGAGGCGCGGTTCTGCCGAAGATTGGTGAAACCGAATATGGCCATATCACCCCTTCCCAGGAAAAGGCACTCTTGAAGGCGCCGCAGGAACCGCGGTCGAGAAAAGAAGTGGCCCCGCTTGTTTGAACAACATCCCCCGATTTATAAGTGGACTGCGGGCGGGTTGCCAAAGGTGCCGGTTGTAGCTCAGTGGTCCCTGGTCAGTCAAAATCGGCGCCCTGGTCAATTTCACGTCGGCGGGAACACAGCCCTGTGGCAGCCATGAAAGCGGCGGTGCCGCGCAGCATCGTGCGTCTGTCGATCATCGGTTCATCTCCTCGGCCGGTGCCACCTTGTGTCCGCGGGCGCCGGCCACGTCGCCCTGCGCTGTTTCGTCATTCGATCACCTCATCCGCCCGAATCAGCATCGACTGCGGGATGGTGAGACCGAGCGCCTTCGCGGTCTTCAGGTTGATCACCAGCTCGAACCGGGTGGGCTGCTCGACGGGCAGGTCGGCGGGCTTGGCGCCCTTCAGGATCTTGTCCACGTAGGTAGCGGCGCGACGGTAGTTGTCAGCCAGGTTCACTCCGTAGGACATCAGCCCCCCGAGTTCTACGGCCGCCCGCCAGGCGAAGATGCTTGGCAGCCGACTCCGGGTCGCGAAGTCCACGATGAGAGCTCGATCCGCATAGGCCGGCGCGCTATCGGCGACGAAGAGCGCCACGGCCCGGGCACGGCTGATCCGCGTCAAGGCGTCGGTGACCTGATGGGGCGGGAACTCGGCCGGCACCAGCGTCACGCCCAGGGCCTGCGCCGCCGTCCGAACGCTCTGCCCCCGTGGGCTCTCCCAGTCTTTGTTTTCCTTGCTGCCGAGGTAGGCGACGCGAGAGACGCCGGGCAGCATCGCTCTCAAGAGCTCCAGGCGCTTGGCCTCGATCTCCGGCCCGACAGCGAGCGTGAACCCCGTGATGTTGCCGCCGGGTCGCGCGAGGCTCTGAACGAGTCCCTCGCCGACGGGATCGGCGCTGGTTGCCATGACGATGGCGACGGTCGTGGTCACGGCCTTGGCTGCCCGCGCCATCAAGCTACCGCCGGTCACGATCACGTCCGCTTTGAGGCGGACCAACTCGGCCACGATGTCGCCGAATCGCTCGAACCGTCCCTCGGCCGACCGGCGCTCCAGGATGAGGTTCTGCCCTTCCACATAGCCGAGGGCCCGCAAGCCCTGCACGAACGCTCTTGCGCCGGGATTGACAGGTTCGGGTCCAGCCATCTCCGAGACCGGGATCGCGGGCGAGATGATCCCGACGCGGTAGACCTTCCCCGCCTGTTGCGCCCCGGCGGCACGCGACGCAGCGAGGGTGGCGCCGGTCACGGTCGCAAGGAATGTTCTGCGCGTAGTCATTGAATCACCTCATCCGCACGCAGCAGCAGCGCCGGCGCGTTGTACTTCACTTGGCTGACGGCCTCACGTTGACCATCTAACGAATGAACAGTATGCGCCACATGCTAGGCTAGCAGCCTGTCGGACTTTCGATAATTCGCTGCAGTTTGCTTAAAAAATAAGCGGATTGACGCGCTACGGCCGATAGAAGTATCGCTGGAGTCATTTCTTTCAGCATTTGACAGGCCTGTGGCCCGTCGTCGAGGGCTAAGTCCGACAGGCTGCTAGGGTTTGATCAGCAGAACGAGGCCGGACAGGATCAGAGCAGCGCTGGCGAATCGGGAAGTGAATTTTTCGGCCGGGAGCAATTTCTCGACGAAGACAAAGCCTGCGATGAGCGCCACCCAGACAAGGTTCATCACGCCCGCGACGAAAAGCAGCAGCATCAGCATCCAGCAGCAACCGACGCAGTACATGCCGTGCTCGACACCCATGCGAAACGCCCCGTCCGCGCCGGCGCGCCAACGGGTGGCGAAAAACTCGATCGGATTGCGGCACTTGCGGAGGCAAATCTCTTTTACCGGAAGCCATTGGTAGATTCCGGCCGCGATAAGTATGGCTGCGCTCAGCCCTCTGCTCGCAGAGACCATCATCGGCGTCATGAGCGCTGTCTGCTCGAGAGCCAGTTGCAGCAGGGCGGCCGCAAGACTGAAGCTCGTCCACGCGACCAGGTAACCGCTTGTGAAGATCCAGACCGCAGGAAGCACAGTCCCGCGCTCGCCGTTCTTGCGAACCAGCGCGCCGTAGAGAAGGATCGTAGGCGCTGCGCTGGGCAGCATCATGCCGACCATCATGACGGTCCACATTCCGAACGTCAGGGCGACCGTGCCCGCGCCCACGGCGTGCTGCATGTCAGCCATGTCCATGTTACTCATCGCTCGAGCATCGTGCCAGAGATAGAGCCACGCCAGCGCAACGACCAGGACAAGGCTTACCGTGACGACCTTGCGGTCGCGTCGCAGAATCGCTTCGATGCCGCGGTCGACAGCCGCTTGAGGTGCTATCCCGCCCACGCGAAGGGCGCGAAATGACCGTTACGCGTGCCGCTCGAATCGTCCCAGTCGATCCCGAAGGCGTGGAATCTGCTGCGCGTAGCCTTGGCGAGCGCGAGTCTGGAGTTCACGGGGTGGCAGGTGTTGTCCAAATAGATCGGTTCGCCCGCCCGTACCGGCCCCGGGACGCCCTCACAGGCTTGGTCGATGAGCTCGCCTGCCTTGACAACATACCTCAGGCCGTCCACCTCAAAGCTGATCGGGCGCTTCTCCACCCCGGCCACACGCCCGACAAGCGGCGCGAGCGCTGCCATTGGTCCGCCGGCTGCGCCCGTGGCAATTGCACAGATCGCTTCGGTCTGCTTGTCGGTGGCGCGCTCGTCGACAATGAGGCCTACCATGATGTTGCCCTCCGCCATCGCCTTGGGCGAATGCATGACCACGATGAACGACAGGCCGTCAAGCGCTACACCGTCCTTGTCGCCCTTGTCGATCCGCATTGCGATGGCTGCCTTGCAATCCCCCTCCGTGGGCCGCGCCGTCAAGTTGGAACTGGGGCACGGACATAGGTAGGTGCAGTTGCAGGTCTCCATATACTTCCCTTCGATACGCCAGCCAGCCATGGTCGTCCTCCTTTTTCGATTACTTCGTGTGACAGCTCAAACCACCAACCCGGCGGAGGTCAGAGAGGCATTGGCGAAGTGCGCATGGCTTTTGGCAAAGTTGAGGGGAATCACGCCGCTTGCCTTGGTGGTGCCACTCGCCACTTCCGCAATCCGAAACTCCTTGCCCATTGGGAGGTCAATCCGGGCACGGTGCTCCGCGCCAGTGACGGGGTTCTTCAGCGGTTCCACGTCGGTTTCCAGCACACCCGGGACACGGACGCGGGCCGTACGCTTCTCCATATCCAGTTCCAGCTCGATGAGATTGAACAGGGGATCGTGGTAATTCGGACACATGGCGCGGTAGATCTGCAGCATGGTCGATCCGGCATCCGCCCCCTCGCCTTGCATAATGGCGGCGAGAGCCTTGCGCTGCGCGCTGTCAGCGCGCTCGTCGATAATGGTCTGCATGGTGCCGTTGCCGTGGTGGACGGCGCCGGGCCAACTGTACAGATTGACCGCAAACAGACCATCCAGCCGCGTATCCCCGAAATGCCCTTTGTCTATGCGCCAGGCAACGGCCGCCTTGCACGTACCGTCGGTCGGGAGCGCTACATACTGGCACGGGCAACCATACGCGCAATTGCAATTGACGACGTGTGGTCCCTCGATACTCCAAGTCGTGTTGGGCATATTCCTCCTTTTCACACACTAACGGGTGGATTCCGGCTGTAAGACGACCTCGTTCAAAATTCTACACCGTGCCCACGATTTGTAGCGAAGTTTCCTGGCGACTTCACGTAAGACCGGTTCATATCGTTCGCGCCGCGGTCAACAACGCCAACGGGTTGCGATGCAGCATCGCGCTTGCGATCCGGGCGTCGATGCGAGCTAGCAGCCCCAGATGCCGGCCATCGACCACTTTCCCGCGGAGCAGGGTGGCGCCCGCCCGGAACGGGCGGGCATAGTCGTTCCCGTTGCACCTGGCCGCAGGCCACTGACCAGAATCCTGCGCGTAGCGCCTGACTGAAGCCAAGGGGCCACACCCATGACGGGGCGACCAGGCGGCGGCGCGTAGGGCGCG
>JBCKPE010000014.1:0-29175 GCA_038901875.1 Burkholderiaceae bacterium | reverse complement strand
ATGCTGGCCACCGTCGGATTCGAAAAGCGCGAATAAATGAAACCGTCTTCCTCGCCGGCAAAGCGCTTCGCCGCCGTGACGGAATCGGGCTGCACGAAGCTGCTTGAGAGGTACAGCGCCTCGGAGTTTTCTCCGTACTGGCTTCTTTCCACGGCGCTGCGCACTGCCAGTGTTTCGGGATGCAACGATTGCGGATCGAGGAACTTTTCCATGCTGACTTGCCTATTGAATGGGATGCGGAAGCGCCAACCCTGATGCATCCTCGTCCTCGTCGAGGTAGACCCGGCCCTGGTTCATCCGGTCGATGTCCGCTGCGGACAGATCGCCAGTGACGTAGTGTCCATCAAAACAGGAAGCTTCGAATCCGGCCAACGCCGGATTGAGCGAACCGATCGAGCGCTTCATGCCCTCGACGTCCTGATAGATCAGCGCATCACAGCCGATCAACTGGCGAATCTCGTCGATGGAACGGTTGTGCGCGACCAGTTCGGTCGCGGTCGGCATGTCGATGCCATACACGTTGGGGTAGCGCACCGGCGGCGCGGCGCTCGCCAGATAGACACGCCGGGCGCCGGCGTCGCGCGCCATTTGCACGATCTCGCGGCTGGTGGTTCCGCGCACGATCGAATCGTCCACCAGCAGCACGTTGCGGCCCTTGAATTCGCTGCCGATGACGTTGAGCTTTTGCCGCACCGACTGCTTGCGCACCGCCTGGCCCGGCATGATGAAGGTGCGTCCCACATAGCGGTTTTTGACGAAGCCCTCGCGATACGGCAACCCGAGCAGATGCGCGAGCTGGGTTGCACTGGGCCGGCTCGACTCGGGAATGGGAATCACGACGTCAATATCCGTCGGCGGCAAGGTGGAGACGACGCGCTTGGCGAGGCTTTCGCCCAGATTCAATCGTGCCTGGTAAACCGAAATTCCGTCCAGCACTGAATCGGGTCGCGCCAGGTAGACGAATTCAAAAATGCAGGGGAACAGCCCTGGCGATTCAGCGCACTGGCGCGCCGACACATTGCCTTCGAGGTCGACAAAAACCGCCTCGCCAGGATTCACGTTGCGCTCGAACCTGTGACCCGTGCCCTCGATCGCCACCGATTCGCTGGCCATCATGACGGCGCCATCCTTGCCGCGACCGAGGCTCAGGGGCCGGATGCCATAGGGGTCGCGAAATGCCAGCAGCCCATGGCCGGCAATCAGCGCGACGACGGCGAACGAGCCCTTGATCCGGCGATAGACCTGGCCTACCGCGGTAAACACATCTTCCGGCGTCAGGGGCAGGCCGCGCGTCGCCTTCTCCAGTTCATGCGCCAGCACATTGATCAGCACCTCCGAGTCACTCTCGGTGTTGATGTGGCGATGATCCGTCATGAACATCTCGGACCGGAGCGCCTGGGCATTGGTCAGGTTGCCGTTGTGCGCCAGCACGATTCCGAACGGCGCATTCACGTAGAAGGGCTGCGCCTCGTCCTCGCTGTAGGCGTTGCCCGCGGTCGGGTAGCGCACCTGACCAAGGCCGCAGTTGCCGGGAAGCGCGCGCATGTTGCGGGTGCGAAAGACGTCGCGCACCATGCCCTTGGCCTTGTGCATGAAAAACTTGCGCTGCTGTTGGGTCACGATGCCTGCTGCGTCCTGGCCCCGGTGCTGCAACAGCAGCAGCGCGTCGTAAAGCAACTGATTGACCGGTGCCCCGCGGACCACGCCGACAATGCCGCACATGTCAGAGCCCGCCCGGTGAAAAACGCACGAAGTGAGAGGGTAGGCAGCTCATGCTAGGGCAGGTACTTTCCAAACTTTTCGGGCAGGACCGGTTTGAGCGCCTTCAGCCAGGACACCAGGATGGGCGCGCCGGCGGATTCCTTCCAGGCCGCGCTGGCGCCAAGCGGCGTCATCCCGACCACCACCGTCGCCGCCAGCAGCAGGACCGCTGCTCGGAGGACACCAAACATGGCGCCCAGCACCCGGTCGATGGGCCGCAACCCAACCGCCTCGACCATCTTCTTCACCAGCCAGGCAAGAAAACCAGCGGCAAAAACGATCAGCACGAAGATCAGCGCAAATGCCGCGACATGACGCATCGGTTCTGACGATGTAGTTATCGGCAACCATGCCGCCAGCTGCGGCGAGAACCACTGCGCCGCGATGAACGCCGCAATCCATCCCGCCACCGACAGCACCTCGAACACGAGTCCGCGCCAGGCCCCGATGGCGGCCGATGCCGCCAGCACGACAAGCATGATCCAGTCAACCGCGGACAACGACATGAAGGGCCGCCATTCGCCTCAAAGCGCAAGCACCGCGGCGGGCAGTTCAATCGCCTTGATCTTCTCCGCCACCTGCTCGGCCTGGTCGCGCGAGGCAAAGGGTCCGACGCGCACGCGGGTGCGCTTGCCCTCCTGGGTTTCCACCACCTGGGTGTAGGTCTTGAGTCCCGCGCGCTCGAGCTTCTGACGCACGTCACGCGCCCGGTCGGCGTCGGCAAAAGCGCCCACCTGAACCACGTAGCGCGCCTCCACAGCCGCCACTTTCTCCGGCTCCTTGCCTTCCAGCAAGGCCTTGGCCTTGTCGCCGTCCGTCGCTTTGGCTTCGACCGGCGCCGAAGCCTTGGCCTCCGCTTTCGCGGCCGGCCTGCCCCCAATGATCTCTTCCTTGTCACCGATGCTTGCCGCCGCCGGCACCACGTTGTCCCTCGCCGCCGAAGCTGTGGCTTGAGGCAGGTTCGGTCGCGCCAATGCTGGCGCGCTGGCAGCGCCAACCGGACTGGCCTTGGGCATCGCCTCGACCAGACCGCTGGCGGCGTTGCGCGCCGCCGGAGCCGCTGGAGCTGCCGGCATGACCAGGGGTTTCACCTTGTTCTTGTCCGGAATTTCGATCGGAATGTTCACGGCCACCGGTCGTGGCTGCACTTCAAACAGGACGGGAAAGCCAATCACGGCGATCAGCACCAGCACGGCCGCGCCAAGCAAGCGGTGCTTGGCCCTGCGCCTCATCGTCTCGATGCTCTCCTGCGCAGTGGCGGCCGTGGCAGCCGATGCGTCGGCACCCTTGCGAAACTTGAAAAAGGCCATGAAGTTCGGGCTTAGCGGCTGGGATGGGCTTGAAGCCGGGGCAAACCACGCTCGAGGACAGCGCCAACCGTCAGGAACGAGCCAAAGACAACAATTCTATCAGCGGGCTCGGCGGCAGAAGCGGCCGCGTCGAGTGCCCGCAGCGGATTTGAATGCAGCGAAACCAGCACTTCGTCGCGTCGCGCATGGTCTTGCCACAGCGCCTGCAATTGCTGCGACGAGGCCGCTCGGGGGCCGGGCAGATCAGTGAAATACCAGCGATCAATCAGCGCGCCAATTCGCTTGAACATCTCGGGCAGGTCCTTGTCAGCCATGGCGCCAAACACCGCGTGCGTCGTCGCGAAATAACCCATCGCGTACAGGTTCGCCGCCAGCGCAGCGACCGAATGCGGGTTGTGCGCGACATCGAGCACCACGGCGGGCTTTCCTGGAACAATTTGAAATCGACCCGGCAGTTCCACCATGGCGAGCCCATTGCGTACGTCCTGCGCACTGACTGGCAGTCGATCATGCATCGCCTCAAGCGCGGCCAGCACGCCTGAAGCATTCAGCAACTGGTTCGCGCCGCGCAGAGCCGGATAGGCCATGCCGGCGTAACGCCTGCGGCGTCCGTTCCATTTCCATTGCAGCTTGTCGCCGGAGAACCTGTAATCGCGGCCCAGCAGCCAGAGGTCTGCTCCCAATTCACGGGCCCGCTGCAGCACCGATTCCGGCGGCAGCGGATCGCTAACCACTACCGGCCGCGCCGCCCGCATGATCCCGGCCTTCTCGCGCCCGATGCTCTCCCGATCCGGTCCCAGGTACTCCATGTGGTCCAGGTCGATGCTGGTGATCACCGCGCAATCGGCGTCGATGATGTTGACGGCGTCGAGCCGTCCGCCAAGACCCACTTCGAGCACCACAACGTCAAGCCCGGACTGGCTCATCAGGCGCAGGATGGCCAGCGTCGTGAACTCGAAATAGGTCAGTGTCGCGCCTTGGCGGACCGATTCGGTCGCCGCAAAGTGGGGCACAAGTTCGTCTGCCAGGACGACCCCGCCGCGAACGCGGCAGCGCTCCTCGAAATGCACCAGATGCGGCGAGGTGTAGACGCCGACGCGGTAATCCGCCTGCGAAAGAATCGCCTCCAGCATGGCGCAGGTCGAGCCCTTGCCATTGGTCCCGGCGACGGTGAACACCGGGCAGTCGAAACGCAGTCCCAGGCGCTGCGCCACCTGGTGCACGCGTTCCAGCCCGAGATCAATGGCTTTGGGATGCAGTCGCTCGCAATGCGCAAGCCATTCTTCAAGTGTTTGCATGGTGGAGCCGATTGTCCACCGGACCGCGCGAGAAGACTCAGGCCGGAACGCAAGTGCCTGCGAAGCTGCACCGTGTAGGCCTGAGCGTGAGTCGCCTTCGCTGCGCAGCTTCTCAGGCGCAACGCTGCGGCGACTCAGTCCAGCGCCTGCCGCAGGTCTGCAATCAGGTCATCCGCATGCTCGAGACCGACCGAGAACCGCAGCAGGTTTGGCGGCGACACGGCATTCTGGCCTTCGACCGAGGCCCGATGCTCGATCAGCGATTCGCTGCCGCCGAGCGAGGTGGCATTGATGATCAGCTTGAGCCGTCCCGCCACGGCCAGCGCAGCTTCGCGCCCGCCCTTCACGCGAAAACTCAGCATGCCGCCAAAGTCGGACATTTGCCGGGCGGCGAGTGCGTGCTGCGGGTGCGTTGGCAGTCCCGGGTAATGCACCACTTCGATCTTGGGATGGGCGGCCAGATACGCGGCAACCACGCGCGCGTTGCGACAATGCCAGGCCATGCGCGCCGGCAGCGAACGCGCGCCGCGCAGCACCAGCCAGGCGTTGAACGGCGAAATCACGCCACCCGTGATATGTCGGCGGTGCGCCACCGACTTGAAGAAATCATCATTGCGGGCGAACACCAAGGCGCCGCCCATCACGTCGCTGTGGCCGCCGAAGTACTTGGTGGTCGAATGCATCACCACGTCGGCGCCCAGCGTCAGCGGCCGCTGTAGCAGCGGTGTGGCAAAGGTGTTGTCGCAGGCCAGCAGTGCCTGTTGCTTGCTCGCGATCACGGCGAGACCGGCGATGTCGGCCAGCTTCATCTGGGGATTCGACGGCGTCTCGGCCCAGATCAGCCGCGTGCTGGGCCGGCAGGCCGCGCGCACCGTGGCTAGATCGGCCATGTCCACGGCTGTGCAGGTAATCGCCTTTTGCGGCAGGAACTCAGCGGACAACACGCGCAGACCGGTGTAACAGTCGTTCGGAATCAGCACATGGGCGCCGTTCGGCAGCGACTCGATCAGGACCGTCATCGCCGCCATGCCCGAGGCCAGCGCCAGCGCAGCGGCGCCACCCTCCAGCGCGCACAGCATGGCTTCCAAGCGTTCCTGCGTGGGATTGGACTCGCGCAGGTATTCGTAGCCGGCAACGCGTTCGCCGGCCGGCCCATGCTGGAACGTCGTCGCCATGTGGATCGGCGGCGCGAGCGCACCGGTCTCCTTGTCCGGTTCGCCGCCGGAATGCACAGCCAGGGTTTCAAGATGCATGATTCATCTCCTCGTGTGCCGATGACTCCTGCCACGGCGCTGTGCCATCAGGCTCTTTGCACAATCGGCCGGCCCGCTTCGACGGCAAAGCGCGCCAGTGTTTCGATCCGGCTGTCCTTGCGGGTCACGTCGTCGACCACCCGCAATGTTGTGGTCAGTTGACGCGGCGTGAACTCCGCCACGCCGTATCCTTTGCGTTCCGCACCGGCAAAGACGAAATGCGGATTCTCGGCCAGCCGCTGCGCCAGCCGCCCGGTGCCGGACCCGCGCGAGGTGATGCTGGTGCCGCAGAACTCAACGCCCAGCGCCACGCTGTCGGGCCGCTGGTAGTCCGCCTTGATATGCCCCACCCAGTTCTCGTGCACGTCCCCGCCCAGCAGCACGGCGTTGGCCACCTGGTTCTTGCGCAGCGAGTCAGTGAAACGAGTGCGGGCCGCGCTGTATCCGTCCCAGCCGTCGTTCCACAGCGCTTGTTCCGGACCGGGACGATTGTCGCGCTGGCCGAACAGCGTTTGCTGGCCGATCACCGCCCAACCGGGGCCGGCGCTGGCCAGTGAGCGATCGAGCCACTGCTCCTGCGCCGACCCAAGCAGCGTGCGGTTCGGGTCGTTCCAGGCCGGGCATGTAGCAGGATCCACCAGGCTCGAGCCAAGCCCTTCACCTCGCGTGCAGACCCGAGGGTCGCGGTACTGCCGGTCGTCCAGCAAGTGCAAGGTGGCGAGTTGGCCGAAGCGAAATTGCCCGTAGATACGCATTTCGGCGCCGCCATCGAGTCCGGCCAAGGCGCGGGTAAGCGCCGAAGCGCGCAACGGCATATGCTCGTAGAACGCCTGGTAGGCGGCGGCACGGCGCGCGGCGAAATTGGTCACCGGGGGGCCGCTGTCGCCTGGCTGCAGGCCGACGTAATCGTTCTGCACCTCGTGATCGTCCCAGGTCACCAGCCAGGGGCAGGCGCCATGCATGGCCTGCAACTCCGCTTCGCCGCGGTACAGGGCATAACGGCGCCGGTAATCGTCCAGCGTCAGGACCCAGCCGCCAGTGGGCACGCGCACTGCGTTGGACGCTGTCGGATACTCATAGATGTAGTCGCCGAGGAACAGCACGGCGTCCAGATTTTCCTCGCGCATATGGCGCCAGGCGCTGAAGTAGCCATGCTCCCAGCGCTGGCAGGACGCGTAGGCCAGGCGCAGTTTCTGCGCCGGCGCCGCGGGCGCCGGAAAAGTCCGGGTCCGCCCGGTCACGCTGACAGCGTCGCCCGAGATGAAGCGGTAGAAGTACCAGCGGTCCGGCTCCAGCCCCGGCACTTCCACATGCACCGAGTGCGCCAGCTCTGCCAAGGCCTGCGCCTGCCCCTTTTGCGCGATCCGTGCGAACTGCTCGTCATGCGCCACCTCCCACTGAACCGTCACCGGCTCCTTGCCCAGGCCAGCAAAGAACCCGGGCGAAATCAGCCGTGTCCACAGGACGACCGAGTCATGGTTGGGCGCGCCGCTGGCCACACCCAGCGAGAACGGATTGCCCGACCACCTTGGCTGGCTCCAGGCGCTGCGCGGCAGCCACAGGCTAACAGCGCTGGCGGTCGCGAGCTGCAGCAGGCGGCGGCGGTCGACCGGAATCATGCGCCGACTATAAGCGGCGTTTGTCACCAACCAAGGCGAAAGGCGTCCGGAACGCGTGTGAACAGTGGCCGCGGCAGGAGCCAGCTAGCGCTTGGGCCGGTCGCTCGATGCCGGGGGATCGGTCAGTTCCAGCGTGTCAAGCAGCGAGTCGGAAAAGTCACGCACCGAGTCGCGGAACCCCTCAGCGAGTTGCCAGCGCAGGCTTGCGTTGTCTTTTTCCAGTTGCGCGACGCGATCCTGCAGTTCCTTGATCGCCTTTCTCATGTCTACAGGTGAGTGGATTTCCATAGGAGAAGTGCAAATCAAGTTGGCTATTGGAAAACTCTCTTCATCGACCCTGGCTCATCTGCAAACTGGCGGAAAGACAGGGATTTGAACCCTGGATAGCCGTAAGGCTATACCGGATTTCGAGTCCGGCGCATTCGACCACTCTGCCATCTTTCCTGCTGCTTGCCGGTCAAATTCTACCAGCGGACAAGACTTTTGTATCACCGACATAGGCCTGCAAGACGGCCGGGATTTCGACCGAACCGTCGGCGTTCTGGTAGTTCTCCAGGATCGCGACCAGGGTTCGCCCGACCGCCAGGCCGGAGCCGTTCAGCGTGTGCACCCATTCATTCTTTCCCTGCGCATTCTTGAACCTGGCCTGCATCCGCCGGGACTGGAACGCCTCGCAATTGGAGACCGAACTGATCTCGCGAAAGCAGTTCTGCGCCGGCATCCAGACCTCAAGGTCGTAGGTTTTGGCTGCCGCCGGGCCCATGTCGCCGGCACACAGGGCCATGACGCGGTACGGCAGGCCGAGCTTCTGCAAAATCGCCTCGGCGTGCCCAACCATCTGCTCCAGCGCCTCATAGCTTTTCTCGGGGTGTGCGATCTGCACCAGCTCCACCTTGTCGAACTGGTGTTGGCGGATCATGCCCCGGGTATCGCGCCCAGCGCTGCCGGCTTCGGAGCGAAAGCACGGCGTGTGCGCCGTCAGACGGATCGGCAGTTCGGCCTCGCTCAGGATGCGATCGCGCACCAGATTGGTCAAGGTCACTTCGGAGGTGGGAATCAGATAGAAGGTCTCACCGGCGCCGTCCTGACCGCCCTTCTTCACGGCAAACAGATCGGCCTCGAATTTCGGCAGTTGACCGGTGCCGCGCAGGGTCTCGGCATTCACGATGTAAGGCGTATGGCACTCGGTGTAACCATGCTCGAGCGTCTGCGTATCAAGCATGAAAGCGGCGATGGCCCGATGCAGTCGCGCGACCGCACCGCGCATGAAGACAAAACGGCTGCCCGAGAGCTTGGCGCCGGTATCCAGGTCAAGACCAAGTGGCGCGCCTATGTCGACATGGTCGCGCACGGAAAACTCCATCTGCCGCGGCGTACCCCAGGACCGCACCAGCACGTTGCCAGTTTCGTCAGCGCCGTCGGGAACCGATTCGTGCGGCATGTTGGGCAGGGCAAGCAGCATCGCCTGCAACTCAGCCTGCAGGCCGTCGAGGCGCAACGTCGAGGCGTCCAGGTCGGCCCTCAGGCTCGCGACCTGCTGCATCTGTGCGTCGACGCTTGCGCCGCTGGACTTGAGCTGGCCAATCTGTTTCGACAAGGCGTTGCGCCGCGCCTGCAGTTCCTCGGTGTGGGTCTGCAGCTTCTTGCGCTCGGTTTCCAGCGACTTGAACGCCTGAACGTCCAGGAACGGTTGCGGTGACTTGCGTTTTTCCAGCCGCGCCACCACGCCATCGAGGTCTTTCCTTAGCAGCGCAATGTCAAGCATGCTCGCATTGTAGTTTTCAGGTGAGCGTTTGCAGGTCCACATTGCCGCCACAAAGCACCAGGCAAACGCGCTCGTCGCGACCGACTTTCCAGGCCCCCGTCTGCAAAGCCGCCAGCGGCAGCGCCGCGGCCGGCTCCAGCGCGAGCCGCATGTTGTCCCAGAACCAGCGCTGGGCCAGGCTGATCGATTCATCGGACAGCAGGATCGAATCGCGCACGAAGCGCTGCGTCAGGCCCCAGGCCAGGTCGCCGATGCGCCGGGCCCCGAGCGCATCGGCGGCGACACCGCCGACCTGCACATCCACCGGTGCGCCGGCCTGTCGTGCCCGCGCCAGCGTGGGTGCGAGTTCGGGCTCGAGCGCGACCACCCGCGTCCTCGACTCAAACCAGGAGGCGATTCCGGCAATGAGTCCGCCGCCACCCACACTGACCAGCACCGTATCGGGCAGACCCCCCTGTTGTTCGATTTCACGTGCCAGTGTTCCGGCGCCGGTGACAACCTCCGGCTGGTCGTAGGCGTGGGTCAACAGCGCGCCGGTTTGGGCTTGGCGTGCCAGACAGGCTTGCAGGGCCGCGCTGTAGTTCTCTCCGCCAACGACCACTTTGGCGCCCAGCGCCTTGAGCCTGTCTCTCTTGTTTTGGCTCGAAAGCTCCGGCACGTAGACCTCACAGGCAACGCCCAGAGCCCGCGCGCAAAGGGCCGTGGCAATTCCCGCGTTGCCCCCCGACGCAACGATCACGCCTGCCGCCGGCAGCGGTTGCGACAACAGGCGATTGAGCATGCCGCGGACCTTGAAGCTGCCACTGGTCTGAAACTGTTCGAGCTTGAGCCAGACCTCGGCGCAGTTTAGGCCAAAGGCCGCGCCGGGCAATTTCCACAAGGGAGTTCGGCGCACCAGATGGGCGTAGACGCCTTCGAAGCGCAGCGCCGCCGCTTCGATCAGCTGCGGGGCCATCAACTGGCGCGCTTCGCCCTGACGGCGGCGGACAGATCGGTTTTCAGTCCCTTGGGCAGGGGAAACTTGACGTTCTCCTGAATGCCATCGACGCGCCGGACCGAGATCGCGCCCAGGGAGCGAATGCGCTCGATCACCTCGCGCACCAGCACTTCGGGCGCCGATGCGCCTGCCGTCAAGCCAACCCGGGTCTTGCCCTCCAGCCACTCCGGACGCAATTCGCTGGCGTCGTCCACCATGTGGCTTTCGGTGCCGAGCTTGTGCGCCAACTCGCGCAGCCGGTTGCTGTTGGAGCTGGTCGGGCTGCCCACCACGATCACGACATCGACCTGGGGCGAAAGAATCTTGATCGCGTCCTGCCGGTTCTGCGTGGCGTAGCAAATGTCCTGCTGTTTGGGCAAGCGCACCATCGGAAACCGCGCCTTGATCGCCCGGGTGATTTCCGCCGCGTCGTCCACGCTCAAGGTGGTCTGCGTCACCAGCGCGAGCTTGTCCGTTTGCGCGGGCTGCACCCGCGCAACGTCGTCCACATCCTCCACCAGGTGGATGCCGCCGTCGAGCTGGCCCATCGTGCCCACGACCTCGGGATGACCCTTGTGGCCGATCATGATGAATTCATATCCCAGCTTGTGTAGCTTGGCGACCTCGACATGAACCTTGGTCACCAGCGGGCAGGTGGCGTCAAACACCTGGAATCCGCGCGACTGCGCATCCTGTTGCACCGCCTTGCTGACGCCATGGGCGGAAAAGACCAGGGTGGCGCCAGGCGGAACCTGGTCAAGATCCTCGATGAAGATGGCGCCCTTGCTTTTCAGATCGTTCACCACATGGGTGTTGTGAACGATTTCGTGCCAAACGTAGATTGGCCGGCCGAAGCCGGCCAGCGCACGCTCGACAATCTCGATCGCGCGATCCACGCCGGCACAGAAACCGCGCGGCTCCGCGAGCAGGATTTCGCGCATCTCGCCGCTGGGCTGGCTCATAGAACTCCAATCAACTGCACTTCGAATTTGACGGCCTGTCCGGCTAGCGGGTGGTTGAAATCGAACAGGACGGGACCGCGCCCGTCGGGCGAACCTTGCTGCTGAACCGTTCCAGCGAAACTGCCAGCACCCCCGGTCGCCAGAAACTGCACCACGTCACCCACCCGATACACCTCCTGCTTGTCACCCAGCCGGTCCAACAAGTCTCGCCCCACCCATTGCAGTTTGGCCGGGTCACGCGGTCCAAACGCTTCGCCGGGTGCCACTTGAAACGACTGCCGGCAACCTTCGCACAGTCCAAGCAGGCGCCGCTCCAGCGCCTCCGACAATTGACCTGTTCCAAGGCTCAGGGTTTCGGGTTTGTCACCAAACGTGTTGACGTAATCAACGCCGTCCTGACTCGACAGGCGGTAGTGCAAAGTCAAGAATGAATCCGTCTGAACGAACGACATGGTTCCCCCGGTAAACTGAACTCCATTGTACGAAGCCAGGCTGCCGCCGGCCCGAGTCACCGCCACATCTCCATCCGACATGCCGATGAAAGACCTGCCCGTCGATGCCCGCCCGCGGGAAAAGCTGCTGGCGCGCGGCCCCGCGGCGCTGAGTGACGCCGAGCTGTTGGCGCTGCTGCTGCGCACCGGAACCGCCGGCCGCGGCGTGCTGCAAATGGCGCAGGAAACGCTGGACGCCTTTGGCGGCGTCGCCGGCCTGCTGCATGCCGATGTGCAAGACTTGAAGCGCATCAAGGGCCTGGGCGGGACCGCGAAACGCGCCGAACTGGCGGCCGTCATCGAACTGGCCAGGCGCGCGCTGGCCGAGCAGCTGCGCCAGCGCGAGGTGTTTAGCGACCCCGAGGCTGTCAAGCAGTACCTGCAGCTGCATCTGGCCAGGCTCCCCTACGAGGTGTTCTCGGTGCTGTTTCTGGACGCGCAAAACCGGCTGCTGGCGATGGAGGAGATGTTTCGCGGCACGCTGGGCCAGACCAGCGTCTACCCGCGCGAGGTGGTCGTCAAGGCCTTGCAGCATCACGCGGCGGCCGTGGTTCTGGCGCACAACCATCCGAGCGGCAGCGTGCAGGCATCGCGCGCCGACGAGGCCCTGACCCAAACGCTCAAAGCCGCGCTCGCCCTGATTGACGTGCGGGTGCTCGATCACGTCATCGTCGCCCAGGGGCAGTCGTTCTCGATGGCCGAGCGCGGCCTGCTGTAGAGACTTTCGATGAAAGCAAAATCGCTGAAAGAGTTGCCGATCCTGGCCCAGGCCATGGCCGTCGAGCGCTCCAGAAAACTGAGCGAATACGCCGCGCAACGAGCCACCGAAGATCGCCGCGACGCCAACCTTTTTGCAGTTGCGGTTGGACCGATTCAAGCCCTGCGCAACAAGCCAAGCGCCAACCTGGCGGCGCCAGCGATCGCGCCCACGGCGCGCATGCGGCAGCGCGACGAAGCATCGGTGCTGCGTGAATCGATGAGCGATGCGTTCACCGCGGCGAGTCTGCTGGAAACCGATGAGCACTTGAGCTTTCTGCGCGACGGCGCTGCGCGGGACCTGCTGAGGAAACTGCGCAGCGGGCATTGGACCGTGCAGCGCCAGCTTGACCTGCACGGTCTTCGAACTGATGAGGCGCGTGAAGCGCTGGGCAGATTTCTGCAGCAGGCGCGGCGCGACGAATTGCGCTGCCTGCGCGTGATTCATGGCAAGGGACATGGTTCGCCTGGCAAGACGCCGGTGCTCAAGTCCCGGGTTCCTGCCTGGCTGGCGCAAAGGCAGGAGGTGGTGGCCTTTGTTCAGGCAAGGCCCGTTGACGGCGGCTCCGGCGCCCTGCTGGTGCTGCTGGCGGCGATGAAGTTGGGATCGCGACAGAAATCCGGCTCCGTCGGATGAGTGAGCCTGCCGGCAGGCGCTTGACCTGTTGCGCCCTGTGCGGCCCAAGGGATTCGCCGTGCGCCAGCTATTCCGCAGCCTGCCGCAAAGTCTGAATCACCGGCCGAGTCAGAACCTCGCGCAGCCCCCACCAGCCCGCAGCAAGCGCCAGCAGCGCGCCGGCCAGGGCGCCAAACAGCGGAACCCAGGCCGAGACAACCCATTGGAACTCGAAGACAAATCGCGCCAGCGCCCAGCCGACGACGCTGGCGACGATCGCCGCCAGGAACCCGGACAACAGGCCGATACCCACCAGTTCCGCTCGTTGCACCTGGCGCAACAGACGCGAACGCGCGCCCACAGCACGCATGATGGCGTATTCGCGGGCCCGTTCCTCGCGGGTGGCGCTGACTGCGGCAAACAACACGACCAGGCCGGCGGCAAGGGTGAAACCAAACAGGAATTCAACGGCACGTATCACCTGGTCCAGCACACGCTGAACCTGGGCCAGGGCGGACGACATGTCGACGTTGGTGACGTTGGGAAAAGCGTGCACCAGGGCGTTGTCAAAGCCCTTGCGCTCGGGCGCCTTGAATGCGGTTATGAAAGTCAACGGCATTTCGGGCATGCTACTGACCGGATACATGACAAAGAAGTTGGCCCGCATCGATCCCCAATCGACCTTGCGCAGCGAAGTGATGCGTGCTTCACTCGATATGCCAGCCACGTCAAAACGCACCGTGTCACCGAGCTTCAGGTTCAGCGTCTGCGCGATCCCTTCCTCGACGCTGATGGCCCCCGCTTCCTCCTCGACCCAGCCACCGGCGACGACCTGGTTGTGGCTCGGTCGCCTGGCGCTGAAGGACAGATTGAACTCGCGATCAACGAGGTGGCGCGCTCGGTCCTCGCTGTATGTCTCGGGCTTCAGGTCCTTGCCATTGACGCCGACCAGGCGCCCGCGAAACATCGGGTACCAGTCGAAGCGCTGCACGCCGCCAGCGCGCAAGGCCTGCTGAAAAGCCTCGCTTTGCTCGGGCATGATGTTGATGACAAAACGATTCGGCGCGTCCGCGGGCGTTGCCTTGCGCCAACTTGCAATCAGGTCAGTGCGCAGCAGCACCAGCAGGATCAAAGCCAGCAGGCCCACCGCCAGGGCGCTGACCTGGACCACGGCGTAGGCCGGTCGAGCCGAGATCTGCCGGGTCGCCAGGACCAGCCAGCGTGGCGCTGTGCTCTCGTTCACGCTGCGCCTGAGCAGCTTTAGCGCCAGCCAGCTCAGGCCGGCAAACAGAACCACCGCACCAGCAAATCCGCCGACAGCGATCAAGCCCATCCGCAGGTCGCTGCTGGCGGCCAGCAGCAGCGCGGCAAACCCGGCCACGCCGACGCCAAGCACACCCAGAGACGCGGGTTTCAGGCTGCCGACGTCACGGCGCAGCACGCGCAGCGGTGGCACGCGGGCCAACTGCAAAACCGGCGGCAAACCAAAGGCGAGCAGCAGGGTGAGCCCCATGCCCATGCCAAACAGCACCGGGAACCAACCCGGCGCGGGCAGCGCCACGTCGATCAGCCCCGCCAGCAGCAGCAGGAAGCCGTGATGCACGAGGTAGCCGAAGATCAGGCCGAGCACGCTGGCACCCAACCCCAGCAAGGCAAACTCAAGGCTGTAGCTGAGCGCTATGGTGCGCTGACTCTGCCCCAGCACCCGCAGCATGGCGCAGTCGTTCAGATGGGCAGCGGCGAAACTGCGGGCTGCCAGCGAGACCGCCACGGCGCTCAATAACGCGGCAAGCAATGCAATCAGGTTGAGGAGCTTTCCGGCGCGATCGATCGTCTGGCTCATCTCGGGGCGTCCGCTCTGAAAGGACTCGATCCGCACCCCGCGAACGCTCGGCGAGGAAGCCTGATTGGTCGCCCACTTGGCGAACGCCGCGCCAGCCTGATCCGTCCCCGCCACGGCAAGGCGGTAGGTCAGGCGACTGGCAGGTTGAATCAGGCGCGTCGCCTCAATGTCGGCGACATTGATCATCACGCGCGGCGAAAAACTGAGGAATCCGCCGCCACGATCAGGTTCAAAAAGGATCACCCGATCAACCCGAAACCGCGCGTCGCCCAGCAGCAATGGATCGCCCACCGACAGGCCAAGCGCCTCCAGCAGGGAAGCGTCGACCCAAGCCTGCCCGGACGCCGGAATGTCTCTTGTTGCCTGCGCCTCTGCGCCCGGCGCTGCGGCGACCCGCAGCTCGCCGCGCAGCGGATAGCCGCTCTGCACCGCTTTGAGCGAAACCAGCTTGCTCGCGCCGCCCTTTTCGTCAGCAGCCCGCGACATGGTCGGGAAGCTCAGGCTTGTCGCCGCCCCCATTCCTAGCGACCTGGCTTTGGCCGCAAACTCTGGCGGGGTCGGGTTGTCGCTGGACACCACCACGTCGCCGCCAAGAAGCTGACGCGCGTCGCGCTGCAGTCCGGCCTCGATTCGATTGGCAAGAAAACCGACTGCGGTCAGCGCGGCAACGGCCAGCGTGACAGCGACGATCAGCAGTTTCAACTCGCCCGAGCGCAGGTCGCGCCAAAGCGAGCGCCAGCCGAGTCGCCAGAAAGTCGGTTTCATGCGACCACGCGCAATGACGCGGTGGCCAGCAGCTCGGGCTGCAGTTGCAGCCGATGCGCGCCAGTGAAACAGAAAAAGTGCTTGTTGAGGGCCCGCCCAATCGTGCAGATACCCAACTGCAGCGCCACCTCATGCCCCATTTCCGTGATGCCACTGCGGGAGATGACAATGCCCACCCCCATCTGTGCCGACTTGATCACCATCTCGCTTGTGAGCCGGCCCGTGGTGTAAAAGGCGAGAGCTTCCGCATCGTCGCCTTGGCCACCCAGCACCAGATTGGCGCCGTTCATCCAGGTCCAGCCGGAAATCGTGTCCATCGCGTTGTGCCGGCCGACATCTTCCACAAAGACCAGCATCTCGCGGCCACGAAACAGGGCGCAACCATGGACCGAGCCGGCGCTTTTGTAGATGCTTTCCTGGGCTCGAATGGTGCCGGTGATGGCGTACAGGTCCGACTGCGTCAGTCTGGACGCTGGCAGTTGCAGCGCGCCGATGTTCTCCATCAGGTCGCCAAAGACGCTGCCCTGGCCGCACCCGGTGGTCACGATCCGGCGGCGCCGTGCGTTGCTCGATCCGATCGATCCCGAATCGGGTGCGCACGGCAACAGCGCCGACCTCCCAATCCACGGTGACCGATTCAATCTCCTCGATCGACTCGACCAGTCGCTGATTTCGCAGGTAGCCGATCGCCAGCAATTCGGGCCGCTCGCCAAGGGTCATCAAGGTGACGAGTTCGCGTTTGTCGACATAGACCGTCAGCGGCCGTTCGGCCGGAATCGAGATCGTGCTGCGAACCCCATGCTCATTGACCACCTCGATGGATCGGGTCAGCGGCGCGCTGGCCCGTGTCAGGCGAGGTTTGGGCTTTCTGGCGTGCATTGGCCTAGTGTAGTAACTATCACAACCATCGGACCGGCAGACACCGGCCCGGCCCCGCGCAGATCAGGGTCTGTCAGGACTTCTTGGCCGGTGCCGCTACGGCAGGTTTTGCCGGTGCGCCCTTGACCGCAGCGGCTGCAGGAGCGCCGGGCTTGCCGATTGGTGCGGCCGCAACGGCCGCGGGCGCGCCGGCTGCCACGTACGGACCTGGATCGGCACAGGGCGAAAGCGTTGCCGGAGGTTTGGTGTCTTTGCCGGCTGCCTTGGCCGTCTTGACGTAATTCGCCGCCGCCATGTCCATCGACTTGCAAAGCTGGAAGTCGGCAACTTTGTTGGCGTGCGCGGTCTTGGCCGCAGCCTCGGCCGCTGCCGCCTTGGCCTCCTCCGTCAGCACGGGCGCCGGTATCTTCGACCAGGCAAGGGTCGCCACCATCGTTGCCAGAAAACCGGCCATCACCTTGATTTTCAATTTGCTCATTTGCTCGGCTCCTCTGTGTTATGCCTCAAGCCAGGACGGTCTGGCCGGGAGCTGCAGGTTCTGCGCTGCGCTGCGCCGGGATCTTTCCGGATTTCACATCGTCGTACCAGTATTCATGGTGTTCCCTGGCCCAGGTTTCGTCTACATAGCCGGTTCTCATGGCTTGGTAGGAGCCCTGCAGGCCGATGGTGCCCAGATAAATATGCCCCAGGAACAGCGCCATCATCAGCACGCTGGCCAGGGCATGCACCATGTTTGCGATCTGCATGGTCGCCCGCTCATAGACAAGACCGGGCAGCAATTTTTCGAGCACGAAGCCCGAGGCCACGACGAGGATGCCCAGAAAAAATATGCCGCCCCAGAACATCACTTTTTCACCGGCGTTGAAACGGTGCGACGGCATATGCTTGCCCGACAGCAGACCGCCGCCCTTGAGCAGCCAGCCAATATCACCGCGTTTGGGCAGGTTGTCACGCAGAAAAGTGAAAAATACAATCACCAGCGAAACCGCGAACACAGGGCCGGCAAAGTTGTGCATCAATTTGAGCACATAGGCCAGCCAGCCAAACAGCGTGAGGCCCAGCACAGGCAGCAAAAAGAACTTGCCAAACGCTATGACGATGCCGGAGATGGCCAGAATGGTAAAAGCAATCGCGTTGGCCATGTGCGCCGAACGCTCAAATGGCGTGAAACGCTCAATCTTGCGGCCCGTATCGGCGCCGTGCAACTTGATGCTGCCCTTGCGCCAGTAGAACAGTCCAATCGCACCGGCCACGATCAGCAGGAGTGCGCCACCGTAAGGTATCAGCCAGTTGTTGCGGACCTGCCGCCAGGCATCACCCGCATTGGTCAGGCGCGAGCCGGGGTATTGCACAAATGCCTGAATCAGGTTGCCGGCTTCCGGTGCCTCACTTTTGGGCAGGCTGCTGTAGCCGGTCACACCCGAGCCGACCTGACGCCACATAGGCGCATTGTTGCCGGGCTGGACCTTGGCGCGCTCAGCATTGGTCTGGCTGGCGTACTTCGGGTCGGCGCTCGCGTCGGGTTTGACCTCAAAGATATTGGCGCTCTGGATGCCGCCTTTGGGTGCCGCTGCGGCTGGCGCCGTTGCTGCAGCCGGGGCTGGGGCCGGGGCGCCTGCAGGCTGCGCCCCAACAGTAACCGACCAGCCAAGCGCTGTGAAAAATAATGCTGTCAGGACCCGCGATGGGCGTTGCATGGGAACTCCCTGTTATTTGACGCGGTTGTATTCGTTTTGCCCGTTCTGCAGGCGGGTCTTGAGATGTTGCTCCCACGCCGTCTTGTCGCCGGCTTTCCAGCCCGGGGCATTGTAGGCATTTTCGGTGCCCTGAAACACCGGGGTGTCGCTTTTCGCGCCGGTGGCGGTTTGAGGCTTTTCGCCGCAAGCGGCAAGCGCCAGGACAGCAGGCGTGAGCAGAGCAAGACGCATCAAGATTTGCCTCCTGCAGGCTGGCCTGCCTGTTTGGAACCATAGGCCGTGCCCCAGCCCCAGGCCTCGGCACCCTTGCCGCGCTGCACGACCCGGTTGCGGAAGATGTCGGCGACCACATCGCCGTCACCCGCCAGCAAGGCCTTGGTGGAGCACATCTCCGCACAAGCCGGCAATTTGCCTTCGGCAAGACGATTCCGGCCGTATTTCTCGAACTCGGCCTGACTGCCGTTCTCCTCGGGGCCGCCAGCGCAAAAAGTGCACTTGTCCATCTTGCCGCGCACACCGAATGTACCGGTCGATGGAAACTGCGGTGCGCCGAACGGGCAGGCATAAGAGCAGTAGCCGCAGCCGATGCAGACGTCCTTGTCGTGCAGCACCAGACCTTCGTCGGTGCGGTAGAAACAGTTGACCGGGCACACCGCCATGCACGGTGCATCACTGCAGTGCATGCAAGCGACCGAAATGGATTTTTCGCCGGCAACACCGTCGTTGAGCGTCACGACGCGGCGACGGTTGACGCCCCACGGGACTTCGTTCTCGTTTTTGCAGGCGGTGACGCAGCCGTTGCATTCAATGCAGCGCTCGGCGTCACAGACAAATTTCATGCGTGCCATGGTATTTCCTTATGCTTTCTCGACGTTGCAGACCGTCGTTTTGGTTTCCTGCATCATCGTCACAATGTCGTAACCGTAGGTGGTCGCGGTGTTGACGGCCTCCCCGCGCACTATCGGCGCTGCCCCCTTGGGGTAATAGGCCAGCATGTCGGCGCCCTGCCAGCGTCCCGAGAAGTGGAAAGGCAGAAACACGGTGTCCGGCCCGACACGCTCCGTCACCATGGCCTGCACATTGAGCCGCGCTCCGGTAGGCGAGCTGACCCAGACGCGCTCGCCATTGCGGATGCCCCTGTCGCCGGCGGCCTTGGGGTTGATCTCGACAAACATTTCCTGTTGCAATTCGGCCAGCCAGGCCATGGAGCGGGTTTCTTCGCCGCCGCCTTCGTATTCGACGAGGCGGCCGGAAGTCATGATCAGCGGGAATTTTTCATGCACCTTGTCGGCGATGTTTTTCTGCTGAACGGTTTTGTACAGGATCGGCAGGCGCCAGCGGCTCTTCTGGTCGTCGTGCGTCGGGTACTTGGCCATCAGGTCCGGCCGGGTACCGTACAGCGGCTCGCGGTGCTGCGGAATCGCGTCGGGGAAATTCCACACCACAGCTCGCGCTTTGGCATTGCCGAAAGGATGGCAGCCGTGGTTTTTCATCGCGACACGGATGATGCCGCCCGACGAATCGGTCTTCCAGTTCTTGCCTTCGGCCGCGGTTTTTTCAGCATCGGTCAACTCGTCCCACCAGCCCAGCTTTTTCAGCAGCAGGTGGTCAAACTCGGGGTAGCCCGTGGTGATGTCGGCGCCCTTGGAGTGCGAGCCGTCTTCGGCCAGCAGGTTCTTGCCGTCCTTCTCAACACCGAAGTTGGCGCGGAAGTTGCCGCCGCCGTCCATGACGTGTTTTGACGTGTCGTAGAGGTTGGGTGAGCCGGGATGCTTCATCTCCGGCGTGCCGTAGCAGGGCCATGGCAGGCCGAAATAATCGCCCGTCGTGTCGTAGCCGGTTTCCTTGTCCTTGCCGCCTTTGGACTTCAGCGTCTTCACGTCAAACAGGTGCATGTTGCGCATGTGCGCCTTCAGGCGCTCGGGACTCTGCCCGGTGTAGCCGATGGTCCAGACCGACTTGTTGATCTCGCGCAGGATGTCCTCCGGCATGGGCTCGTCCATGCCTTTGACTTTTTGCATCTTGAAGTTCTTGGACAACTCTTTGGCGAAGCCGAGCTTCTCGGCCAGTTGATGCATGATCATCTGGTCGCTGCGGCTTTCCCACAGCGGCTCAATCACTTTTTCGCGCCACTGTATGGAACGGTTCGACGCGGTCACCGAGCCGCTGGTCTCAAACTGGTTGGACGCCGGCAGCAGGTACACCGCACGATTCTGGTTCAGGTCTTCAGCCTTGCCCGGCATCGCCGCCATGGCGGCTGTGGCCGAAGGATAGGGGTCAATAACGACCAGCAAATCGAGTTTGTCCATCGCGCGCTTCATCTCCAGACCACGGGTCTGGGAATTGGGTGCGTGGCCCCAGAAAAACACGGCGCGCAGGTTGGGGTCCTGGTCGATGAATTCGTTTTTCTCCAGCACGCCGTCAATCCAGCGCGAGACCGTGATGCCGGGCCTGCCCATCATGGCCGGCGAGGCATAACGCCCCTTGATCCAGTCAAAGTCAACACCCCAGGTCTTGGCGAAGTGCTTCCATGACCCTTCGGCCAGGCCGTAGTAGCCGGGCAGCGAATCGGGGTTGGGGCCAACGTCAGTGGCGCCCTGCACGTTGTCATGGCCGCGGAAAATATTGGCGCCGCCGCCCGATACACCGATGTTGCCCAGTGCAAGCTGAAGGATGCAGGACGCGCGAACAATCGCATTGCCGGTAGTGTGCTGGGTCTGGCCCATGCACCAGACGATGGTCGATGGCCGGTTCTTGGCCATCATTTCAGCGGCCTTGTAGACCGTTGCCTCTGGCACACCGCAGGCTTCCTCCACCTTGTCGGGCGTCCACTTGGCCAGCACATCTGCCTTGACCTTGTCCATGCCATAAACGCGGTCGTTGATGTACTTGGTGTCTTCCCAGCCGTTCTTGAAGATGTGGTACAGCATGCCGAACAAAAACGGAATGTCTGAACCCGAACGCAGGCGGATGTATTCGTCGGCCTTGGCCGCCGTGCGGGTAAAGCGCGGATCGACCACGATCATCTTGCAGCCGGTCTCTTTGGCATGCAGCATGTGAAGCATGCTGACCGGGTGCGCCTCGGCGGCATTCGAGCCAATGTACATGGCGCACTTGCTGTTTTGCATGTCGTTGTACGAGTTGGTCATGGCGCCGTAGCCCCAGGTGTTGGCAACACCGGCCACCGTGGTGGAGTGGCAAATGCGCGCCTGGTGGTCGCAGTTGTTGCTGCCCCAGAAGCTCACAAACTTGCGCAGCAGGTAGGCCTGCTCGTTGTTGTGCTTGGAAGAACCGATCACGTACACCGAATCAGGGCCGCTGGCCTTGCGCAGTTCCAGCATGCGGGCGCTGATCTCGTTGAGCGCGGTATCCCAACTGATGCGTTCGTATTTGCCGTTGACCAGCTTCATGGGGTAGCGCAGGCGGAACTCGCCATGGCCATGCTCACGCAGTGCGGCGCCTTTGGCGCAATGCGCACCCAGGTTGATGGGCGAGTCAAACACCGGCTCCTGCCGTATCCAGACGCCGTTTTGCACCACGGCATCGACGGCACAGCCTACCGAGCAGTGCGTACACACCGTGCGCTTGACCTCGATTTTTCCTTTGCCGTCGCCGACCTTCTGCGCGGCGACGGGCGTCTTCGCCCCAGCTTTTGTAACCAGCGTCAACTGCGTGGTGGCCAGGCCGACGCCGACGCCCAGGCCCGAGCGCCGCAGGAAGGCGCGCCGGTCCATGGTGGGCAGGGCATTGGACAGGCCGCGCGAAAGGCTTTGTACAAACCGTGCCGAACCTGCGCGGTGCGCTGGATCACTATGGATACCGTGAGTTTTTTTCGTGAGAAGCATGGGGCTCTCCGTAAGAAGGGGAACGGGAAGGATTAGACGCGCGTGGTCTGGTAGTAGCGCTTGACGTGATCCGAGAGTGTGTAACCGCCACCCTTTTCCGGGGCTGGTTTGGGCTCCTGGCGCGCGGCCTCAGGAACTTGCATCCCTGGCAGGGCGACTGCCACGGCTACTGCTGCGCCGGTGGCGGCGGCACCGAAGAAGAAACCCCGGCGTGAGGGTTTTGGCTGGCTATCCTGCATAGTGGTCTCCAAGGAAGCTTGCTGCTATGAACTGGTTTGCATACTGACTGACTGACGTACTTTACGCCAGACCCGCCCACCTGACAATGACTCGAAGGGGTCAAACACGGTGCGTAAGGGAAAACGATAGGTGAGGGAAACGACAGGACGATAAGGGATCACTTAGGGATAGGGACATGGAAACTTCAAACATAGCTGTTTGCGTCATTGCGAGCCCTTCGACTGGCTCAGGACAGGCTAAAGCGCGGCAATCCACTGTCTTGGGTAGCACCCGCATGGATCGCCACGGCCTTGCGGCCTCGCGATGACGCTCTGATGCCACTGCCGTTCCCTGGACATGCCGCTGTCGGATGTGAAGCGCCTGATCGCGCTGTCGCGGGACAAGGGCGTGTCCTGCGAGGAAGTCGATGGATTGGTGCGGGCGCATCTGGAGCGCGTGCGTGCAAAGCGTGCGGCGTTGGAAGCGCTGGAGAAGCAACTTGCCGGTCTCAATGCGCAGTGCGAGGCCGGGCATCGCGTCGCCGATCGCGGGATCCTCGAAGAACTGATTCACGCGGCGCAGGGAGAGGCCTGCGCGTGTCATCCGCGCCCCACGCTCGAGTCAGCGCGGCGGCCGCAGCAGTCCGTTCGCTGACCCTATCTCGCGCAGCCGCGCGCACTGCGCGTCAGAAAGCCGCGTGTTCTCCGGCGCGGTCTCATCGCGCATCAGGTTGCCGGGCTCGTCGCTGTGTTCGCCGCCGTCCATCAGCACGTGCGCCAGTTCGTGGGCGAGCACGATCCCCAGGTCGCGCGTGCCGCGCGTTACCCATACCGTATCGGCGAGTTCCAGCCTCGAGCGGCTGTTGCCGCGGCCGATCGCCTCGGCATCGAACGCGGGGCGCTGGCGCGTGCCGGCGACAAAGTAGACGGTCGGCTTGCCGAGCGGGAGGGAGCGGGCGAGCTCCCGCGAGGTGGGAGTGAAGAAGTCGCGAAAGCGGATTGGCGCCCCGACTCGAAGCAACTCCGCGCTCTCCAACGCCACGCCGCATTGGCCCAGAATCCGGGCGCTTTCCCGAACCGCCGCGAGAATGGCTTCCGGCGTCCAGCCGCTGCCGTCGAGGAAGGCGAGCGTCAGCCTCATCCCATGGGCGGCCGGCGTTGCGCGGTGCTCGACCGGAACCTCCCGCCGCTCGAGAACCGTGATGGGCTCCCGCGCCTGCGCGGCAAAGGCCGCAAGGAGGAAGAGAAGGAGGAAGCGCATCTGCGAAATCAGAGCCGGAATCGTTTGATTTTGGCGCCGCGTCCCTCTAGGCTTGCGCTCGCTCCGAGGAAGAAGCCATGAAAGTTCTCGTCCTGCTTGCCGCCGCGCTGCTGGTATTTCTGCTATTTCCAAGTCCCTTAGCTTTCACCTTGGCCGTATCAATCAAAAGAAAGTGTCGCAGTTTGAGAAACACTGCGCACATCAGGCCAGCATGTCAAAACCCTGGGTTTCAACGCTGATGAAGGTCTGCGTGAACCCGGCCACACAGCGATAAAAATCAGCCTGCGGATGGCGGCTGACCGCTTCGCACAGCGCCGCCACCCAGGGCTGAAGATGGCGCGTAAAAAACTCCCGCTGCCGCGTCAGCTTGGCGACCTCCACATCGTCGCCCGCAATCAGGTAACGCATGACCTCGCACAGGTAGGCGATGTGGTCTTCGGTTTCAGGCATGGCTTCGTCGCGCGCCAGACCCAGCCCCTCCAGATCGGTACGCAGGGCAACCAGCGGTTTTTCGTTCAGGAAACCGCTGAGGTAGTGGGAGCCAAACAGATAGACCTCGGGCTTGCCGACGCCCCCAAACAGCGCATCATATTCACGGGCAATATCCTCCTGGGACAGCTTGCGGGCAGCCGCCACGAGTTCACCCCACGACGCTTCGAGCAAGGCGCCGGCCGCTGGGGCTTCGGTCACAGTCACCCGGATGTTGGTTATCAGTTCTGCCGTCGGCGGCGCGTAATACAGCGCAGACAACAAACCATAAACTTCCGCGCGGGCGGTTTCTTCGTCAAGCGTGGACGGCACGAGTTGGGCTTGTAGGGGCATGAAGAATTAAGCGTTTAGCGGATGTCGGTGATCTTGACTTCGTTGTCGGCCGAGTAAATATCGATGACGCGGCAGTCCCCGCACATTTTCAGGCGCTCGACCGCCGCACCCTGGAACATGGAATGCCCGGCCAGCTTGCCGAGCATGGATTCGATCGCCTTGAGCGTGCCAAAAGGCTTGCTGCAGCGGATGCAAGCATAGGGCTGCATCTCGTTAAGCACGCGTGCCTCCTTGCGTTGCGGCGTCAGCAGCAGGCGCGGTTGCAGGGTAATGGCATCTTCCGGACAGGTCGTGGCGCACAGGCCGCATTGCACACAATTTTTCTCGACAAATTTGAGCTGGGGAAGCTCGGCGTTGTCCTGCAGGGCGTTGACCGGGCAGGCACTGACGCAGCTCAGGCACAGCGTGCAGGTGTCTTTGTTGATGACCAGAGTTCCAAACGCCGAACCCTGTTTGGGCAGTTCAATCGCTTCGGGCAACACGGCAGGTGCGTGGGTTATCAAATGGTCCAGCGCGAGATCAAGCGTGCTGCGCTTTTCCTGCACTATCGCGAAGCGTGCTGCGCTTGAAGGCACCGTGGGCCGGGCTCGGCCAAGGGCTTGCAGACTGGCATCCAGACTGGCGATCGCCTGGGCACCTGCCCCGCTTTGGGCGCGCAGCAGATGAAAGTGAACACCCGCATAGCCCAGGCCGTTGAGAATGGCTTGCGCCACCCGCATCTGGTCTTCCAGGCCATCCAGATAAGCGGGCGCCTCCTCGTCCGTGACCAGCACGGCCACCTGTGCAGCACCCAATGCGATGGCACTCAACCAGACGTCCATGCCCAGACTGGCGGTGTGAAACAGGGCTTGAGGAATGACATTGGCAGGCACACCGCGCACGGTTTTTTGCAACTGAGCGGCGCGGCCCAGGGCTTCCACAGCCTGCTGGCCGCGGCCCTGGCTGTGAAACAGCAGAACCGGGTGCACGCCGCCAGCTTTGACGTAAGTCGAAAGTATGGTCTTGAGCCGCACGCCCTGCTCGCTGGCACGGGGATAAGCGTAAGTCAGCGCACCCGTCGGGCAGACCGTGGTGCAGGCGCCGCAGCCTATGCAAAGATTGGGGTTGACCTTGATTTGCTTGAGGTGTTTTTCGCTGCTAATAGCTTGCGCCGAGCAGATATCTATGCAGGCATTGCAACCGACGGTTTCGTTGCGGCTGTGCGCACAGATATTTTGTTTGTAGGTAAAAAACTTGGGCTTTTCAAACTCGCCCACCATGTCGCGCAGCTTGACTACCGTGGCCAAGAAACCCGGCGAAGCCAGGCCCAAAACCGAAAAACTCTTTCCCGCTGGTCCTTTGAGCTGATCGGGGCCAACGCCATACTGCTGCGCGGTACCGAAGGCGAAGTGGTGGCCGACGCGCGCCGCATGCTGAGTTGCATCTTCAAACGAAAAGGTTTTAGTCATCTGTCAAGGCTTTCAAATGCGCTGCCGTTCCACTTTGCAGGACCACGAGCCGTTTGATAAACCATATTGGTCTTGATCTGGGCCTTGTTTGCTGGCAACTTCTGAGCATCTATTTTTGGCGCTGCTGGTGTTGCTGCCGGACTTTTGTCTGTAGCAGTGCCTGCCGCACCCCATGAAAAATAACCCTGCGGAGGCGCATGCAATGTCACCAAGGGCTTGGGCCCCAGATCAAGCACCAGATCGAAACGCTCGTTAAGGGTTTGCGCAGGCCGGCTGAAGTCAATCGCGGCTGCCGCAACGCAAGCAGTCACGCACGCTGATTGGGTTGGTCTGCAGCGATTCATGTCAATCTGGTAGTCGAAGCCGATCGCACCTTCAGGGCACACCGCGATACAGGCATTGCAACGCGTGCACAGGTCCAGGTCAATCGGGTTGTCGCGCTTCCACGTCAGCTCAAACGCACCCAGCCAGCCTTTGAGTTGCGGCGCGCTGCCGCTGATGACCGGGTATTTTCGCTCTTGGTCAGGCGGGGCCGATTCAGCGCCGGGCGACACGCCCTGCGAAAAAATCGTCACATCCAGCACGTCTGCCACCAGCGCAGCCACCTGCTCTGCCTGGTCAAGCTCACCCACAATCAGCAGTCGGCCGCCGCTTTTGTAGGTGACAGTGGCCACCGGCTCGGGGTCGGGTAGACGCGCGGCTGCCAGCAGCGCCGCAATTTTTGGCATGGCGCTGGAGGCGTCTTTGCCCCAGCCACCGGTTTCGCGAATATTGACAAACTTGATGGACGAAGTCACGCCTTCGGTCTGCTGCCCCAGTGCTGCAAAGAGACGCTTCTCCTGGGTGCAAGCCACCACGACATCCTCGCCGGATTGAAGTGCCTTCTGGAACGCCGCGGTTTCACGCCGACACAGCGTCGAATGCAGCGTCAGATTTTCATTGAGTGCAGCCCCCAGCGTCTGGATCTGGAGGGGCATGGTCTGGTTGCAGTTGCAAATGAGGGTGGGCATGGTACTTTCGGCTGGTACCGGCGTCGGTCAACAACTCGGGTTGGCTGGAATTTTCAGGGCTAATGGCGTGCGGGCCGACTGGAACCGAGGTTCATAGGACTGTGCCACAGTTTCACCGTTGGAGCTATTCGCTGGGGGTGAGGGCTTCCCCGATTTGCTTCTGACCGTTAAGAGGAGGCCGAGTAGTCAGTGCTTTATGTAAAAAGTGCCGCCGGCCCTTATTTTTTTGGGTTTAAGAGGCTATTAAATTGAGAGCAATCCGGCAATGTGAGACGATGACCCCATGCAAAATTTCTGGCCCTCCAGCGGCTTCAGCCAGCTCCAAAGCACCGCGCGGGGCTGGCTGGCGCCTACCGACGATTACCTGCGCCTGTTCCTGAGCCGCCCCGAACTCGCGCTGCTGCCCGAGTCCTGCGCCGCCGAGCACGCGCTGCATGCGGCCTTGTTGGCCGCGCCGTCGCGACCGGTGGCCGAGGCTGAGCTGCAGGCCCTGCAGGACGACGACGCCCGCGACAGCTACCGCCTGTTTTTGCGCTTTCGCGATGGCCTGCTGGAGGCCGGCACGCTGGAGGCCTGGTACCTGCACCTGTTTCGCGGCGGCAGCATCTCCATCCCGCCGCTCTTCATTGACTTGATCGCCCAGGCCATCCTGCGCAAGGTGCTCGATGACGCGACCGATGCCTACGAAGTGCGCGCCGCCGAAATGCTGTTTCGCAGCCAGCGCATTTCCACGCAGGACGGGCAGGTGCTGGCCGGCGACAGCGACCGGCTGGACATGCTGAACGAGACCGGTGGGCTGGGCGACTTCGGGCGCTTTCTGGCGGAAGCCCAGGCCCCGCTGCGAACGATCGACATGCAGGTGCTCACGGACGACAACGCGCCCGCTTACTGGCAAGCCAGCGATCGCCACAGCTTCCTGCTCGATCTGAAGCACGAGGTCAGCAACGACCTGAGCAACGGCCTGGTGTTCACGATGACGCGCGCCCGGTCGGGCCTGAAGGCGCTGGCCCGCGTGCTGGAAAAGTGGGTGCAGCATTTCCTCGGTGTGGCCGTCAGCATCCGGCCGCTGCGAAAGATCGACGACGCGGCCTGGCGCTGGCATGTGGGGCTGGATGTGGATGCAACCGCGCTGCTCAACGACCTGTACGAAGAACGGCCCGTGGACGCCGATCGCATGCAGCGCCTGCTCAGCCTGTTCCGGCTGGATTTTGCCAACCCGCAGGAAATGCGCAGCGATGTGGCCGGCAAACCGGTGTACCTGGGTCTGATGATGAATGTCGACCAGGTGGTGAAACTCAAGCCGCAAAATCTGCTGCTGAACCTGCCGTTGCTGGCGGCGATGTAAGCCTTGTCGTGTCTGTGGCCCGGCCATCGTGCACCTCTTGCAGCGCGCCTGGCTCGTCTATGGGGATGCGCGCTATGAACGGCTGGCCGGGCTGTCCGTCTCGCACCTGTACAACCTGGGCGAAGAGCGCTGGTTACCAAGGCCGGCGCCGGCACTTCACCAAGACGCGTTCCGCGTGCACGTCCGTTGGGGTACGCCGGGCACCGCGACCCAACGGGCGCGCCGGCTTTGTGCGCATTGACACCGTGCACCAAGGTGACCTCGACGGCATCAAAGGCGTGTACCACATCACTTGCGTGGACTGCGTGAGCCAGTGGCAGGTGATGGCCTGCGTACAGGACATCAGCGAGGCATTCCTACTGCCGGTGCTGGCCCTGGTCATTGGGCAGTTTCCCTTTGTGATCGAGGGCTTTCACTCCGACAACGGCTCGGAATTCATCAATGGGAAAGTCGCCCAGTTGCTGGAGAAGCTGCGCATCGAGCAGACCAAATCACGCGCGCGCCAGAGCAACGATAACGCGCTGGCCGAGAGCAAGAATGCCAGCGTCGTGCGCAAGCACATGGGCACCAGCCACATCCCGCAAAAATATGCAGCGCCCATCAACGCGTTCTACCAGGAGGTGTTCAACCCGTGGCTGAACCTGCACCGGCCATGCCTGTTCGCCACCGAGGTGGTGAGCGACAAAGGCAAGACCATCAAGCGCTACAAGCATGAAGATGTGAAGACGCCTCTGGCGTGTTTGGCGATCCTCAGCCCAAGGGCCTGGTCAAGTTCAAGAAGGGCGTCACCCTGCAGACATTGCAGGCCCAGGCCAACGCCCAAACTGACTTGGCTGCAGCGCAGCAGATGCAAAAGGCGAAAGCCGATTTGTTCGAGTTGTTCAACAAATCAAAACGCAAGCAGCAGGCCTGACGTAACACGCCCAGCAGCAAAGGATTGCGCAAAAAAACAAGCGCGCCGGGGGGGCCTCCGGCGGCCTGGCAGGGGCCTGCATGAATGCAAAACAGCAGACAAAACCCCAACCCCTTAAACTTCCACTTTTAACCCGGTCAAGCCAAGCAGCAGAAGTCAACAACTCAAGCCAGCTTCAGGCCCATACCTGGATTGGAAAATACTTTCGCACTTTTTCGCAGGGTATGGGCCAGGTCGTTCTGCTTTTCGGCGTTTTATCGTCGTCTCATCGTCATTGGATAACGCGAGAAACTTCGCACCCGCCACCTACTGGAGCATTGAC